>DAORKJ010000036.1:0-33193 GCA_035439505.1 Chitinophagales bacterium | reverse complement strand
AGAAACCAGAATTAAACAGCCGAAACCACAGAGGGAAATGCAAAGGGAACAGCCCACAGAGAGCTCGGAGTTTTTTGTGGTGTGCGTTGCAGGAGTAATGGATTGATAATGCTGAATCAGAGATTTTGTTGAGTAGGCATTTTTTAAATAATTTCGATATTATGATTTAACCCCGGCAGGGGTGACATTATAGTTACACTTTAATATTGGTGGGGAGGCTAATAATATCTTATAAACCAAAACGATTGATTAATAGCAAAACACAACTTTCGGTCAGGAGACCGGGGTGGCGTCTGGAGTCTGGAGACTCCACGACAACAGGGAACAGCCCGCATTGAGCTCGGAGTTTTTTGTGGTGTGCGTCGGACGGAGTCCTGGAACGATACTGCTGAATCGGAGTTTCATCAGAGCAGGTTTCGGCTGTTTATTTGAAAATGTTTGGTATAGATTAAACATTATTTTGGGCAAAAAAAATCAGGTTACCTTTTTGTGATAACCTGATTGATAGTTGAAAATTATTTTATTGTTTTACAAAAGTACCTGTGTAGGTAATTTCACCATTTTGAAGTTTAATCATGTAAATGCCGGGCATTAACTGATAAACAGGAATATGTAAATTGTTTACGCCATTAAAATTATTTGTATAGACATTTTTTCCATTTAAGTCATACAACATTACCTGACTGGCAGTATTCATTAATTCAGGTAATTCGATAGTAATACTTTGATTGGCCGGATTAGGATATACCATTAATGCACCAACTAATACATCATCAATATTTACCTGACAAGGATTTAAATACACTGTGCCGGGAGTTCCATCAGGGCAGCTTTCTTTCCAGTTGGAAGCGAAATTGATATTTTCAGTTACATCCACAATTTGTAATGCCATTCCACCGCCATCAGGTGCAAGCGGATATGGTGATGCATCATCAAAACCTACACTTTGATAAATTACACCATCTGCTTTATAAATTACAATTACATCTCCATTGCCATCAAAACTAAATCCAAGCGGACCCAATTTATTGGTTACATCAGGAAATGCCGTTGCAAATTTTGCTGCATCGGAATAAAATGCCAAATAACTTTCAGCACCTAAACTTGTTCCATTTGGGATAGTAAATGTATGACCGGTTTTGTCTTTAATAAACCATCCACTTAAATCAACCACATCAGTGCCATAATTATATAATTCAAACCAATCGCCTGCATCAGCAAAGGCTGCAGAATTATAATTGATTTCATCAACCAAAGGATTTTCCATACATAAAGTATAAGCCTCTCCCGGCGATCCACCAATACAACCTTCGAACCATGAGCCCGGTAATGCAGGATTTAATAGTGCATCTGCTAATTCCATCGTGCGGCCATATCCATCTGCTGTAAATGGCCATGGGCGATTATCATCATAATTTATTTCAATAATGGTATCACCAATCATGTCGGTTAATATTATTAAATCGCTGTCGTTTTTCAGCGAAAAATGATAATCGCCAACAACATTGGTAACGGCAGGATATTTTAGATTAAACATATTTTTATCTTCCGCTAAAACTAAATATCCATTGGCAGGAATAACCGTATTTTCAGGAATAGTAAAATCGGAATAAAAATATTTTTCTTTTAACTGATAACTGCTCACATTAACTGCCACATCTGCCGAATTATGTAATTCAATCCAGTCACCACCATTAAATGAAGCATCAGGATTATAATTTATTTCAGATATCACAATCGGATTCGTAATTGCTGAGCCTGTGAAATTTGCAGTAAATGTGGTGGCTGATGTAAAATTATTCGTAAATGATATAGCATCCGGTGCATCAATAAATGGATTATCACTCCAGTTTACAAACTCAAATCCCGGGTTGGGAATTGCTGTGACTGTTACCGGAACTCCATTAAAATAAACGCCCGTCCAAGGTAAATTTTCAGGGACAATGGTCGAAATTTTTACATAACCTGCACCGGGAGGATTTACTTCGAGTGTAACATCTACCTGTCCTGCTAAACCAAAATACGTTTTAATATGATTGCGCTGATTGGTATTGCGGTTATCGTAAAACGTATACAACTGATTGACATTACTATTCCATGATGCATAAGAACCGGTGCCCCAGCGTGAATTTTGGCGAGGTATTTCATCTTCCATTTCTGCTTTTAATTCATCAATTATTGCATCATTTTTTTCTTCTGTGAAATAATAATTAATTAAATCGGCAAAACGGTTAATAAAATAATCGTGAAATGTTTCATTTTCGAGTAAGGCGTTAAACATATCGCCATACAAGCTGTTGTTGGGATTATTCAAACTACTTTGTAAAGTGTTAGCATTAGAGCTAAACTGACTATTCGTGCAATCCCACAACATATAACGCCATTTTATATCCGGCGCGTACGACCTGAATAAACGAATATTATTTTCGAGAATATACAACCATTCTTCCTGGTCGGTAAATACTTCTGTTGCAATATAATCTACCCAATTGGTTACATCAATTTCTTCTACCACCTGCGCATATACATCCGGGTCGGTCATGTCGTTATCGAGAATTAAATCCAACAATGCCTGAAATGAAGTATCACTGCCTGCTTCAGCCATTGTTTTTTCTTCACCACCCCACCCTGTTTTAATTAAATCGACAGCGTCGGGATTTACTCCAAAATTATCACGCAAAAAATATTCATCCATTTCTTCACGCGCACCATACATGCCCCAATATTCGCCATTAATAAATACCACACAATTTTGATATGCTGTAGATACACATCTGGTGGGCATACCTATGCGATTAATCGTAATATCTTTTATCCTTGTTCCATAATAATCCTGGTCGGCATTACGCACTCTGAATCCGTGAATAAATTCCATTCCGGGTTTATCTCGTTCAAATAAATTATAGGTAATATCACTTTGTGTCCCATAATCTTCATCGTTGACAAAACGCATACTTTTTTGGTCGAGACTAACCGAATAATTGCCAACACATTCAAATTTAAAATTATCGCCAAATTGTTTCACTTTATCTGTATCGTAATATTCAACAGCCACCGATATTTTTGGATTGCGGTTAAACCATCCTTCTGCATTGTCGTAAGCTGCAATACAATCAGGGCCTTCATTAAATAAATCACAAGGATTACCAATTACACTTATAACCGGCAAAGTAATTGGTTCATCAATAAAATAACTTGATGTAACAATCGGACTTGGTAGTTTTCCGACTTCAGTTTGCATGGCTTTTAATACACCTGTATTCGTGTAAGTAATTGGTGCGGTATATAAATCAGCAGCGGCATCCGGATTACTGCCATCTGTTGTATAATAAACGGTAGTTCCTGATATGCTTACATCTACACTCACATCATAAAAACCGGCAGCTGTGGTAATTACAGGAGGTTCTGCATATCCGGTGTAACATGTCCCTATATTGGCAAGAAGTGGTGTAGGTGAATCCGTAAAACACCACGCTCCTGCATCGGGTAATCGTGCCCTAACATGATTAACCTGCAAATTATCAGTATATATACTGTCAATAACATCTCCCGAAGGGTTATACAAATAAATGTTTTCATTTGCTGCTATTTTAAAATCAGTATGAATTTCTGTTGCAGTTCCGGGATTGCTGAACCAATCGGGATTATCGAAGAAAAAAACATCAGGTGTAGCGATGCCAAAATGTAACCATGTTCTGCCTGTTGCATCATCAGCACCATATTGATGCACCTGAACAGCTAAAACGTTAGTGCCATCTACCAGCAAAGTCGACATTAAATCTGCATCCAATTCAATCATTTTGGGATTGAGGCCCATATACATCAATGCTTCATGCCAGTAATTTGCGTATGAACTATGTGTTGGCGAACCGGTCATATTAATTCTGGCCACCTCCACATCATTAATATAGGCAACAAACCCATCATCATAATCCATGCTTAAAATGGTTTTGAGGATTTTGGATTTATCTTCAATTTCAAATTCTTTTCTATAATAAAATGAATTGCTGAAGCCGCCAATAGTAGTATTATCATCACCATCCCCTGAACCAAAACCTCCGGGACCGGTAGCCCAAACTGCAGCAAAAGAAACATCATTCCAATTGGATGGTGGTTCTGTAGTCCCGTTTTTATACTCCCAAATATCATCATCAAAAATGGCTGTTTCCCAGTGGTCAATATCAGGAATGGGACAAGTTTGACAATTGCGATTTTTACCCGAGGCATATACTAAAACGCGTCCATTTGCCGGAATAATGGAATCTTTAAACACCCAGGGCGCTAATGTTTTGCCATCAGAAATTGCGTATCCCGCCAGATTAACAGCAGTGGGACCTGCATTATATAACTCAATCCAGTCGGGATAATCGCCTTCCTCATCCTGAGTGATATTGTAATTAGTGGATGCGACCTCGTTAATTATTAATTGAGCTTTTAATTGGGTAAGACTAACAACAAATAATAGAAGTAATACTTTTTTCATTGATTGAATATTGAGGAGTTAATAAAATTGACATTTGGTAAAAGGTTTATCAGGTTGAAATCCATTAATCATAACCATCTCAAAAAAATCCCACTTCCTGCATACATCAAATTTAACATAAATTTAATCTAAGTAACAAGAAAGTAACCGCTAAAATAAAATGTCAAATTTTTGTCATAATGCCCCTCAAATGCCGAAAATCAGTTTTCCTAAAGTCATGGTAAAGGCTGTAATTACAACAGCTCCAATTAAATCGAGCCACAGCCCTACACGCAGCATTGTTTTTACCTGAATAAGTTCAGTACCAAAAACGATGGTATTGGGTGGAGTGCCCACCGGAAGCATAAATGAGAAACTGGCAGCAATGGTAACCGGCATCATGACTAACAGTGGAGGAATGCCCAATTCAGGAATTATAGGAATCAGAATAGCCATAAACAAACTCACGGTTGCGGTATTACTGGCGAATTCGGAAAAAATGGTGGTGATGACACATAATGCCAAAATCATTACCCATTCATCTAATACTTTAAGTCCTGCGCAATTATTGGCTATCCATAAACTTAATCCCGAAACCTCAACTCCTTTAGCCAGTGCAAAACCCCCACCAAATAAAAATAAAATACCAAGCGGTAATCGTTTTACATCTTCCCAACTAATTAATGTTTCTCCTTTTTTGTTTTTTGAAGGGAAGAAAAATAAACTCATGCCCATTAATATGGCGACAAAACTTTCGTTGACAAATTTTTCATCGGGAATAATTCCGGCATTTAATAATATTGTTTTCCAACCTGTTAAGTGTAATCCCCAAATATCTTTATCCTCTAACGTAAACCATAAAACAATTGCGCTTGAAAAAATAATCGCAATTGCTTTTTCTTCGAAACTCATTTTTCCCAATTTCTGGTATTCCGTTTTACAATAATTA
This sequence comes from Chitinophagales bacterium, assembly GCA_035439505.1. GTDB lineage: Bacteria > Bacteroidota > Bacteroidia > Chitinophagales > BACL12 > UBA7236. Next base: position 27,782 of record DAORKJ010000036.1, on the reverse strand, counting down.
TTATCGGGTAATTGGTGATCGCTTTTAGGAAGTAAAATAAATTTAAACACAAGAAAACAACATCCCAGAAAAACAATACTCAATGGAAAAGCAAATAAAAACCAATTAGCAAAATCGAGTGGTGCGGCATCCTGGAAGTTTTCATCGTAAAATTTTTTCATAACCATATTCGGCAAAGTGCCCACCAGTGTTGCTGTACCGCCAATTGTTGATGCATAAGAAATGGCGAGTAATATGGCAGTTGCCAGTCCACTGCGTTTGGTCATATCGTTGCCGTGAATTTGTTTAATTACGGCCAATGCAACCGGCAACATCATTAAAGTAGTGGACGTATTATTCAACCACATGGAAATAAAAAATGTGGCAGCCATAAACCCAAAAATTAATTTTTCAGGAGAAGAACCGAATTTTAATAATATGCGCAATGAAAAACGTTTGTGTAAATCCCACCGTTCAATAGCAAATGTGAGCATAAATCCACCGATGTATAAAAAAATTACATCCTTCATATATTGTGGAGCAATGGTATCTATACCCATAATGCCCAATAATGGAAATAATACTACAGGCATTAAACTGGTGACATAAATATTTACTGCTTCAGTCATCCACCAATATGCCATTAAAATAAGCACACCGGCAGTTTTACTTACCAATGGCGTATTGCCGGTTGCATAAAAAATGTACCCAACAATAACGGCTAAAAGAGGACCTAGTAAAATTTTGAATTGTTTATTCACAGCAGCGAAGATAAAAAAATTGCCCACGGGAACATTAACTTTGCGGCATGAAAACGATAATTGAGCAGGCCTGGAACGATAGAACAATGTTGCAGGATGCAGCGGTTCAGTCCACGATAAGGTCAGTAATCGACCAATTAGATGCAGGGCAATTGCGTGTTGCAGAAAAAGTTGACGGTAACTGGGTTGTGCACGAATGGGTGAAAAAAGCGGTGATTTTATATTTTCCTATTCAACCAATGGAAACCATTGAAGTTGGCCCATTCGAATTTCATGATAAAATTCCGCTGAAAAAAAACCTTAAAGCGGCCGGAGTTCGTGTTGTGCCGCATGGTTTGATTCGACATGGCGCCTTTGTTGCCAAAGGAGTAATTGTAATGCCGGGTTATGTAAATATTGGTGCTTATGTAGATGAAGGCACTATGGTAGATACCTGGGCAACAGTTGGTAGTTGTGCGCAAATTGGTAAAAATGTGCACCTGAGTGGTGGTGTTGGTATTGGCGGTGTATTGGAACCTGTTCAGGCTGCTCCGGTAATTATTGAGGATAATTGTTTTATTGGCTCAAGATGTATAGTTGTAGAAGGTGTTATTGTTGAAGAAGAAGCGGTATTGGGTGCTAATGTTGTGCTCACTCAATCGACAAAAATTATTGATGTAACCGGACCTGAACCAATCACCTATGTTGGTCGCGTTCCGAAACGTAGTGTAGTAATTCCGGGTGCTTATACCAAACAATTTCCTGCAGGTGAATATCAAGTGCCCTGTGCATTAATTATTGGCACAAGAAAAGAAAGCACCGATAAAAAAACAAGTTTAAATGACGCATTGCGCGAAAACGCTGTAGCGGTATAAGAAAATTAAATAAAGTAAGCGTGACAAAAAAAACCATAACTCAATTCACTTTTTCTGATGAAGAAAAATATTTGTTCAATACCATTGCAAATTGTGCAACAGAATTGGGTTATCCATGTTATATAGTTGGGGGTTACGTACGTGATAAAATTTTACAACGCAGCTATAAAAAAGATATTGATTTTGTTTGTGTTGGAAGTGGAATTACATTAGCCAGAAAAGTTGCAGCTGCTTTACCGGGCAATCCCTTTGTTGCTGAGTTTAAAAATTTCGGGACCGCACATTTCAAATATCATGATATTGATGTTGAATTTGTTGGTGCAAGAAAGGAATCTTACGTAAAAGAAAGTCGTAACCCTATTGTTGAAAATGGTACACTTGCCGATGATCAATTGCGAAGGGACTTTACGATTAATGCAATGGCTATTTCGCTGAATGCAGAAGACTTTGGTGCATTAATTGACCCATTTGACGGATTAACTGATTTGGAGGACAGGATTATTCGTACTCCACAAAATCCGGAAATTACTTTTAGTGATGACCCGCTTCGAATGATGCGCGCCATTCGTTTTGCATCACAATTAAATTTTGATATTGAAAGTACAACCTACGAAGGAATTAAGTCGGCTAAGGAACGTATTAAAATCATATCGCAGGAAAGAATTACCGACGAACTGAATAAAATATTACTATCGCCAAAACCATCCATCGGATTATATTATTTATCTGATTCCGGTTTATTGGAATATATTTTCCCGGAACTCGAAGCCATGCATGGTACAGATATGATTGATGGCAATGGACATAAAGATAATTTTTATCATACGCTGGAAGTAGTAGATAATATTAGTGCAACTACCGATAATTTATGGTTGCGTTGGGCTGCATTATTACACGATATTGCCAAACCACTTACCAAAAAATATATACCACCAACAGGATGGACATTTCACGGACATGAAATTGTAGGCGCTAAGCTGGCTAAACGCATTTTTACCAGAATGAAACTACCCTTGCAACAAGAATTAAAACAAGTGCAAAATCTGGTGAGTTTACACATGCGGCCAATTTCACTGACTAAAGAGAATGTAACCGATTCGGCTATCCGAAGATTATTGTTTGAAGCAGGTGAGGATTTAGAGGGGTTGATGTTATTGTGTCAGGCAGATATTACTACTAAAAATCGCCTGAAAATTAAACGGTATAAAGAAAATTTTGAGATGGTACGCGAAAAATTAAAGGATGTGGAAGAACGCGACCATATCCGTAATTTTCAACCACCTATTACCGGTGAATTAATTATGGCTACATTTAATATTAAACCGGGAAAAGAAGTAGGTTTAATTAAAGATTATGTCCGCGAATCTATTTTAGACGGATTAATTCCGAACGAATACGATAAAGCATATGATTTAATGGTAGCAAAAGGTAAAGAATTGGGATTAACACCTCAATAATATTACGATTTTCTTCCGTGTTAGTTACAGAAAAATAAACATGCCTCAATTGTCAAATAAAACTTTAATTACCATTGCCGGACCAACAGCTTCCGGTAAAACGGCATTGGCAATTGAATTGGCGAAAAAATGGAATACGGTAATTATATCCGCAGATGCGCGTCAGTTTTATACTGAAATGAGTATAGGTACTGCTAAACCCAGCCCTGAAGAGCTCGCTGCTGTGCCTCACTATTTTATTAATAATTTATCTGTTCAACAACCTTACGATGTTGGCAAATATGCTGCTGAAGTTTTAGAATTGCTGGACACACTTTTTCAGCAACACAACAATATAATTTTATGCGGAGGCTCCGGATTATTTATTAAAGCCGTTACTGATGGATTAGATGATTTACCGGAAACATTGCCTGAAATCCGCGAACAGGTGCAGCTTGCATATGAGCAAAATGGATTGTTGTGGTTGCAGCAAACCATTCAATCAAAAGACCCTGATTATTTTCAAGTTGTTGATATTAATAATCCAAAACGATTGTTGCGAGCATTAGAAGTAATTACACAAACAGGAAATACCTTATCATCGTATCATAAAAAAGTGCAACAACCGCGATATTTTTCCAATATTAAAATTTGCCTCGATTTAGACAGGAAAAATTTATATGAGCGGATTAATGAACGGGTAAATATTATGATAAAGAACGGATTAGCGGATGAGGTAAAAACTTTAATTCCGTTTCGAAATTTAAATGCATTACAAACTGTTGGATATACCGAAATGTTTGAATATTTTGATAGCAAAATAACATTACAACGTGCCATTGAACTTATTCAACAACACACACGCAATTATGCCAAACGACAATTAACCTGGTTCAGGCGTGACCCATCATTTATTTGGTGTAAGCCGGAATTGTCGGAAATAGAAAAACATTGTTTTTGAATTTTATTATTTGCCTGCATGAAAATATTATTACTTTCTGATACCCATGGTTATTTAGATGATGCCATTAAAAGACATGCAAACGAAGCCGATGAAATTTGGCATGCCGGAGATTTTGGAACAATAGCACTTGCTGATGAGTTACAAAAAATAAAACCTTTACGTGGTGTCTATGGCAATATAGATGGCAAAGATGTAAGGCTCTCCTACCCTTTAGATAATACCTTTCAAATGGATGGTATTAAAGTTTTTATGACGCATATAGGAGGATATCCCGGCCGTTACGAACCTCGCTTAAAACCAATTATTAGTCAACACCCGCCTCACCTCTTTATTTGCGGGCATTCTCATTTGCTAAAAGTAATTCGCGACCCGAAAAACAATATGTTATGTATGAACCCCGGAGCTGCCGGTATACATGGATTTCATAAAGTGCGCACCATGTTAAGGTTTGTAATTTGTGATGGCAAAATAAATAATCTCGAAGCAATTGAGTTGGGACTTCGCGGCAAAATGCACCAATAAGCCATTTTGTCAGTATTTTTTATTTGAATACGTCATTTTGTCATTGCAAAATATTGATTTTTGCAACCTTTGGCATAAAAAATCTGCAAAATTGGTCTTGGTATTTAGTTTGAATAAATGCTTTCGTCAAACAAATTTTCAAACTAAAAAACAAAATATGACTATGTTAACTGTAAGACGCAGACCAAACGGAGTTCCGGCATTTGTAAATGTATTTGAGGACTTCTTTAATCAAGCTTTTCCTGAAAAGTATGTAAGTGAAAAAGGTGAATTTATTCCTTCGGTAAATATTGCCGAAAATGAAAAAGCATTCACGTTAGAGTTTGCAGCTCCGGGATTTGAAAAAACGGATTTTGATGTAAACATCGAAAAAAACTTCATCACTATTAGCGCAAAAAAAGAAGTGAAAGATGAAGTTAAAGCAAAAAATTACACCAGAAAAGAATTTGTATTCAGCAGCTTCAAACGCACATTCAATTTACCTGAAACCATTGAAATATCAGGTATTTCAGCGACGTATGAAAATGGTATTTTATTAGTAGAATTACCAAAAAAAGAAGTAAAAGCAGAAACTGCTGCCACAAAAATTGCAATTAAGTAAAGGGTAATAGGGTTGATTTCATAAAAAAGAAAACCCCGACAATATTGTCGGGGTTTTGCTTTTAGATGCTGGTTAAGCAACGGAATTATTTTCTAACAACGAATTTGTTACTGTAAACTTCAGTTCCGTTATCGATTAAACGGAAAGAATAGATACCACTTGCATAAGCTTCAAGATTAACACTATTCATTTCTGGTGCAAGGTTAACAACGTCAACTCTTTGACCACTGATGTTGTAAACTTCCATAGTTACATCATTGTGAGCAGGGTTGTTGATATTGATATAATCACTTGCAGGGTTAGGATAAATGTTACGAGAAATACCATAACCTTCAAAATCTTCAACATTGATACCACCTGTTACTGATAAATCGTCAACATACAATACTGAACCAGGCACTAATGAACTAAATCCACCTGATGAAGTAATTGTAATTTGCATTTGATCAGGAACTGCCGCTACGAAATAAGTAATAGGGCATTCGAACATTTGGTAGCTGGTTGAAGTTAAATCGTCACGGTATTGACCCATTCCGATAGTATCTTCACCTAATAACATTAATACAACCACATTCATGGTATCGCCACCTGCAGGAGCATATTGGTAGTAACCGGCAAGTGATTCGTAAGCAGCGGTAACCGGAGCACCACCTTCAACTGAAGGGGTAAAAGTACCGAAGTCAAAGCTGATAATACCTGTAGTTATTGTTCCCGGAACATCTAATGGCGTTCCTAAAACGTTTAATGTTTTTGTTTCTAAACGAGCTGCTGCTGAACCACCATGCGTGTTAACAGTTTCTTTTGTACAGTTTCTGTCTGTAATACCTAAGTCAGCTGCAATTTTATCAGGCACATCCCAACCGTCCGGTACATCTACATCAACAAAAGCTGCTGAAGTGTAAGTTGTCCAAGCTTCGAGGTTGCCATTCGGAACTTGTCCGTATGCGGCTGTTAAAAGGGTGGTAAATGTAATAGCACTAAGTAGACGAATTTTCATACTCTTTTTTTTATTTGTTATTGAATGAATTTGATTGTTTACAAAGGTAAATATAGGATTATTTGGTGAAATTTTAAATTTTCGTTAATTATTCAATCGTTAATTAACTTATAACCTAGCGCTCCAAGTGCAGCGCCGACAAGCGAAGTAGCCAGATGGACAGCAATGTCGAGCCCGTGCACAGGCAAGTCAAATATATTATGACCAATTGAAACCGCCGGGTTAAAAGCCGCGCCGCTAATAGGTCCCGCGGTGAGCATACCGGCCAAAACTACACTGCTTATGGCCAACCCATAATACTGGTTGCCTTTCGATTTTGGAGAGGTAGCCACATTTAAAATAACCAACATCATTGCGGATGTGAATAACAATTCCAATACAATGGCTTGAGCCAGCATTCCATCACTAATCCCAATGGATTTCGGGGTTCCGGTAATCCAAATACTCATCAATCCTCCCAACAATGCTCCTGAAAATTGTGCAATCCAATATACCCATCCTTCTTTTATGGTGATTGTTCCACGTAAAATAAAACCAACTGTAACAGCAGGATTATAATGGGCTCCGCTAATATATCCTCCCATATAAATCATCGCCATTAATACAGTTGCAATTGCCCATACATTACCCGATACACCGATGGTAAATACGAGGAAAAAAGTGCCAATTAATTCAACAAAAAACTTTTTCATCTTAATCATTAAAACCCAAAGATTAATAAATTTTAGAACATTTATCGCCATGTTATGAACGATAGCATCAATTGCTTGTTTACCATAACATTAGTTTCCATTCGATTTTTAATTTTACACCAAATATATGTTAACATGAAATTAGCAACAGGACAACAAGCACCCGATTTTTTAATGTACGATACCGATAAACAAGCGGTAAGATTATCTGAACAACAAGGCAAAAATGTATTACTCTTATTTTTCCCTTTTGCCTTTACTTCCACCTGCACGGCCGAATTATGTGCCACGAGAGATGATATAGCATTTTATCAAAATGTAAATGCACAGGTATATGGTATCAGCGTTGATGCCCCTTATTCATTAAAAGTATTTAAAGAAGAACAACAACTCAATTTCCCTTTGTTGAGTGATTTTAATAAAACCGTTTCAGAAACTTATGGTTGTATTTATGATCGTTGGGGGATGGAATTAAAAGGTGTATCAAAACGCAGTGCTTTTGTAATCGACAAAAATGGTTGTATTCAATATGCAGAAATTTTAGAAAATGCAGGAGAAATTCCCAATTTTGAAGCGATAAAAAAAGTGCTAGAAAGTTTATCTTAATTTCACGCCCGGGTAATTCCGGGCTTTATTTATTTTATATGTTTAATGTTCGTGTTTACGGTTTATTGATACACAATAATCAAATACTGATTGTAAAAGAACCGATTAAAAATAATCAGGTAATTAAATTTCCCGGTGGGGGTTTAGAATTTGGCGAAGGCACCATCGATGGATTAAAACGCGAATTCAAAGAAGAATTAGGTGTTACAATAACTGATGTAACCCATTTTTACACCACCGATTTTTTTGTACCAAGTTTTCTCAATCCTGAACATCAGGTAATCAGTATTTATTACCTTGTTAAAGCCAACCCTGATGAATTAAATTTTAATAATGCAGAAGGATTAACTTTCAGCTGGATCCCGCTTTCAACCCTTTCTCCATCACTATTTCCTTTGCCCATCGACAAACATGTAGTGCAATTGCTAACAACATCACAAGCCTATTAACCTCAAGTAATAATTTTATTCTTTAGGTTTTCTTTCGTACAAACAACATTTGGGCAACTGGCTATAAACGCTGTCGTTTGCATACATGTTTTCAGTATCATATCCGGCATTGGCAATGGCCATTTGAATGGTTGGATTATTCATTTTTAAGCTATCATACAATACTGTGAGTATATCGGTCTTTTTATCCCATTCTGCAGAGACAATTCCATCTAATGTTAAAGCGCCTTCAATTGTTTTTTCACACATACCGCAATTACCCCAAACTTTAATTTGGTCTGTTTTCGCATTTGCAGTTTTAGTTGTGCAGCTATAGAAATTTATAGCTGCTAAAATTATCGTCGTACCAATAAATATATATTTCATTGACGTGTATTTTAATGAATTATTCCGGGTCAGCAAACAGTTGGTTAGTTAAAAAATCATTATCACTCAACGATTGTAAAAATGCGACAAGTTGCATCTTTTCAGTTGTCGTTAAATTTAATCCGCTGCCAAAATCTACCATATGTTCATCTAAGTTTGGCGACTCCTGAATTACACCACTGCTGTAATGTTCAACCACTTGTTCGAGTGTTGCAAATCGCGAATCATGCATGTAAGGTGCCGTATTTGCTATATTGCGTAAAGTAGTCACTTTAAATTTGCCATAATCGGTTGCAAGTCCTGTAAACTTTGCTCTTCCACTATCTAATGGCATTAAATCAAGTCCGTTATTTCTAAATGCATTATCCGTAAACAATGGGTCGCTATGACATTGAAAACATTTTGCATCACCAAAAAATAAATTCATCCCACTAATTTGGTCTGCAGTTAATGCAGTTGCATCTCCACCGTAATAATAGGCATCAAATGGTGAATCAAATGATACTAACGTACGTTCAAATTGAGCAATTGCTTTGGTAATTAAAATACTATCAATTACAGTAGTATTAAAAGCGCGTTTAAACATATCCTGATAGGTGGCATCGTCGCGTAAACGATTTTCAACTTCCACCCAGGTATTTGCCATTTCAATAGGATTAGTAACAGGGTCATGCGCCTGTGCTTCCAGCGATTGTTGTCTTCCATCCCAAAAAAATGAACCATCCCATGCTAAGTTTATTATTGCCATTGCATTGCGGTTGCCAAACACTCCATTGGTGCCCTGACTAAAAGGTCTTGGGTCGTCGAAGGCATTGGCTTGTTTATGACAGGTTCCGCAACTCATTGTCATATCGTTGGATAATCGTTCATCGTAGAATAATGCTCTGCCTAACTCAACACCTGCAATTGTAGTAGGATTATCTATAGGTGCACTAATTTCCCCTATGTTTACCTCAACCCAATCCGGTAAATCAAAAGCATAAGGTGTTGGGTCATAGGTAACTTCAGGCTCAACTATTTCATCTTCTTTACATGAAGTAATTGTCAGCAAAATAAATAGCGGTATTATGGTTAAAATAACCCAGTATATTTTTCGCATAAACAGGATTTATTGTTTTACAAAAAATGTACTGTTTACTGTTCCGTTTTCAGCTTTCGCAATAACAGTATAAATACCTGGAATAAGTCCGCTGACATTTATTTGAGTATTTCCCAAACCGGTAGTTGTCATCATTGTTTTTCCCGTGATGTCAATTATCGTATAGGATAAAACATTGTCAGTTGTTGAAATATTAATTACATCAACAGCAGGGTTTGGAGAAATGATATTTTTATCAGCCAAGGTATTTTCAATTCCAACTGTATAACCCGTTTCTTCTAAAGCTAATTCTAATGCAGTGGTAAATTCTTCCTTACTAACAGCAGATGATATGGAACCTAAATGATAATAATAAACAGTATGATTTTCACCACCACCAAAAATTAAAATGGTAGGCATTCCCATGGCGCCGTAATAGTTAATTTCGTCATCGCCCATCGTAAACAGCGTAGTAGCCGTAAACCCATTATCTGTAGCCCATTCGCTTAATGTAGAACAATCCGTAAAATTATCGAAAGCTGTTTGATAAGCAACAATTTCACCCGGATTTGTAGCGGCATAATCTTCAAGTAAATCCATTAAAACATTACCTGCAGTAATACAAGGTGCGCAATCCATCATCACATATTCCTGTACAACTACTTTGTCGGAATTAAGCACATCGAATAAATTATACGTATTACCTGCAACACAATCTGTTTTTGTCCAATCCATAGCAACTGTTGCCTGACTGAACGCTGTAGAACAAATTGTCAATAAAAGAAAGCTGGTTATTAAATTTTTCATCGTTAAATATTTTTCAAGTTAATTAATTAAACAACAGGTTTAAATAAAGACATGAAATTTAAATGATGAAAACAGAAATAAAAATATACCGTTGATTATCGGTTATTGGAGGTGAATTATTTGCAAAAAAAGTACTGTTAACTTCAAGTTCCTGATGTTGCAAATTAAACAAAGGCACTGTAGTAATATCCGATGGTGTTTTTTCCGGATTAATCACCTGTAATGTTGGTGTGCTATAATGCGCTTCATTGATTTTAATGGATATCAGTTTGTCGTGACAACATCCTGCATCTTCAGGCATGGAAGAACAGCAATCGGCAGTCCCGGTAATGGCAGGCTGAACATCAGCTATTACATCTCCGCAGTAGTGCATAGAAAAAACCACTCCACCGGAAACCCAGAGATAAATAAAAGCGAAAATGCAAAGCAGCACCTTTTTCATTGATGGTATAAAGTTACCATTTTTTTAGCTTTGGAAACGGTTTATTTCGACCATTTATGCACAGTAAAAAAGGAAGATTACCTTACCTAAAAGATGTTTTCAGGGGTAAAAAACTGCATTTTACCCCATTTTGGGTGTATTTGAGTTTATTTTTACCTTAATTATTCGATAAATTTGCGACATGGTATTTCTTGACTTCGAAAAACCCATTGCTGATCTGTATGAAGAATTGGAGAAGCTGAAGCAGATGGGTGAAAAGCAAAAGATTGATATTACTGTTCCTGCTGCTGAATTGCAGGAGCGTATAGCTAACCTGAAACGCGACATATATGAAAACCTGAATGGTTGGCAGAAAGTCCAGCTCAGCAGGCATCCTGACAGGCCTTATTCCCTGTTTTATATCGAAAACATGGCTGAAAATTTTGTCGAATTACATGGCGACCGCAATGTAAAAGACGACAAGGCCATAATTGGCGGTTTTGCCACATTGGAAGGCCAAACAGTAATGTTTATCGGTCACCAAAAAGGTATCAACACAAAAATGCGTCAATATCGCAATTTTGGTATGGCCAACCCTGAAGGTTATCGCAAAGCCTTGAGGCTCATGAAGTTAGCTGAAAAATTTAATATTCCTGTCGTTACATTAATTGATACTCCCGGTGCTTACCCCGGATTGGAAGCTGAGGAACGCGGACAGGCAGAGGCAATTGCCCGCAACCTGTTTGAGATGACCTTATTAAAAGTGCCTGTAATTTGTGTAATTATCGGCGAAGGAGCATCCGGTGGTGCTTTGGGTATTGGTATTGGTGACAGGGTGTTTATGCTTGAAAACACCTGGTATTCGGTTATATCACCTGAATCATGCTCCAGTATTTTATGGCGCAGTTGGGATTTCAAAGAAACCGCTGCAGAGGCATTAAAACTGACAGCTGCTGATAATTTTAAAAATAAAATCATAGACGGTATCGTTAAAGAACCATTGGGTGGTGCACACAGCGATCCTGAAGAAATGGCAAAAATCCTCAAAAAACACCTCAAAAAACATTTGAAAGAACTGGCAGGAATTGACCCTGAAGTGCGTATTCAGCAACGCATCGAAAAGTTTGATGAAATGGGTGTATTTGAAGAATTAAATGCAGGTAATGCAAAAGCCTAACTATAGCCATTGATAAAAAGTATCAAAAATATTTTATTCGGAAGGTTTATTCGTTCAAAACCTTATACAGATACCTATGAGCGAAAAACAAAGGAATATGCCAAGATAAAAACAATGGCATTTCTTGTTGATGGTTCTGACCCAATTGCATTACGGGAACTCATTAATTATTTACATAAATATATCGATGAAGGGAAAAAAATCAGCTTTATCGGATATGTTAAAAAACTACCTCCGTTTGAAGATGAAGATATTATTTGGGTAACCAACAAAGACATGAACTGGATTGGTATTCCGAAGATGCAAAAAATTAAACATTTTATTGAAAAGGAATTTGATGTGCTGATTAATACCTCGATGCAGGTAAATCGGCCACTGGAATACATTTCAACCTACAGCAAAGCTGCACTTCGTATAGGTAAATTCGACCCGAAAAAAACGTATTGTTACGACTTTATGATGCGCATCGAACATGATAATATTTACGCCTATCTCGAACAGGTGGAACGTTATTTAAAAATGGTGAAATAAACCCGAATTTGTTTATACGCAACAAATATAATTCCTCCACTTTTTTACTCAACTTTGTATTTTATTTTTCGCTAACAACAAATTTCATTTATGCATAATTATTCTGTTTCCGTAACTCATAAATTTAGAGGAACCGGTGTTGCATTAGTTACCCCATTTAATAGTGATGGCAGTATAGATTTTACCGGTTTAAACAAACTCATCAACCACGTTATTGATGGTGGTGTGGAATATCTGGTAGCCATGGGCACTACCGGTGAAAGTGCAACACTTTCGGAACAGGAACGTTTTGAAATTATCGATTTCACCTTAGCAGCTTCAAATGGCAGAGTGCCTGTTGTTGGCGGTTTTGGTGGTAACAATACCATGGAAATTATCCATAGCATTCAACGTTATAAATCACATTGCAGTGGCAAAAAGTATATCGATGCCATTTTAATTGCTTCACCTTATTATAATAAACCTTCACAGGAAGGAATTTATCAGCATTACATGGCCATTGACCAAGTGGTTGAGGTGCCAATTATTTTATATAATGTTCCGGGGAGAACAAGCTCCAATATGGAGGCTTCTACTACTGTTCGTTTGGCTAATGACGCGAAACATGTAATTGCCATTAAAGAAGCAAGTGGCAATTTTGTTCAATGTATGCGCATTATTCGCGATGCGCCGGCAGGTTTTTTAGTTATAAGTGGAGATGACCCAATCACTTTACCATTTATTGCAATGGGCATGCAGGGTGTTATTTCGGTGGTAGGAAATGCTTACCCGAAAGACTTTTCCAATATGGTACGCGAAAGTTTGCAACATCAATTTAGTACAGCTAATCCGTTACATTATAAACTACTTGATTTTACAGAACTCATTTTCAAAGAAGGTAGTCCCGCAGGTGTAAAATATGCACTTAAAAAACTGGGAATTTGTGGCGATAAAGTGCGTTTGCCTTTATGGAAAATAAGCGAAAGTTTAGAAAAACAATTGGATGATTGTATGGGGAGGATGTAATTGAAATTTGCCCTTAAAAAGGCAGCAAATTATTTTTCCTTTTTTGTTGGATTGGCATTTCATTTATAATTTAAGTCAACTTGGTTGAGTGGTATAATAATCATACAGCAAATCAACTATTAATACCTGATTTGTTATTATTTAGCTTTAATATTAATCCATAATAAAATCACTATGCAATTTATAAAATCGACAAGTATCACACTCCTATTGTTGGCAATGCTGACAAGTTGTGCAAATAAATCGGATAAACATTCACACGACGAATCTGCAACCACACAACATCACGAAGAGGAAAGTAAAGCCCTTTATCTCAATAATGGAGAAAAGTGGTTGGTGAATGAAGAAATGAAGCCCTATATTTTAGATGCTGAAAGTATTTTAAATAGTTATGTTGCCAATGGTGGTAATGATTATAAACAACTTGCTACACAGCTAAAAGAAAAAAACGCAGCACTAATTAAAAGTTGTACCATGTCGGGCGAAAGTCATGAGGTTTTGCATATTTGGTTGCATCCACATCTTGCATTAACCGATTCGCTTATGCAGGCAAAAAGTATTGAAGAAGCAAATACAACAATAACTGCTTTACAAAATTCATTAACTTCGTATCATGCGTATTTTCAATGATGAGGTGAAAAACCACGAAAATATTATATTATTGAATTAAACCGATTAATCTGTTGTGGTAAAAGTATGGTGTATCGAATACTCACATTACTATTAAACATTGTTGATTGGCTTAAAGTTGCCATTTTCCCATTTGCAATTGGTTTCGGGATTGCGCTTATTCCTATTTTGTTGCATCCTTGTTCTAAAACCGTAAAACTAGGATTGATAATTGTTACGCTCGGTGGAATTTTTGGAATAATATGGGCAACTAAAATCTGGTTATCTATAAAACCCAAACATTATATTTCCAAATTCAGAACCAGAGACGAGGTAGATTAGCCGCATAACGTTGAACACTATTTTACCATGTGAGTTGAATTTTATTTTGAACTTCTATTCCTACTTCTATGTTTGATCGAAATTTTAAAATGTCCTCCTATCCTATCGTCCATATATTATGATGCATTCAATTAAAGTGTCAGCAATATTTATTTAATAAACGAGATACTATCGCGCCTAAATAACCTAAAAAGTGATTCGTAATTGCAACCCATTTTATTTAAATAGACATGTTGTTGGTTGGAGTTTAAAAAATTGCATAAACCACATTGTTACCCAGATAAAAAAAGTCCGCCGAGGCGGACCAAAATAATCTGAATGCGAAATACATCGCAATGAGGAGGGACTAAAAATTACACCTTCATTTTTCTAGACTCCAGTACTTCTTTACGGAGTTCGGTGGAAATTTCTTTTATGTCCTGCAGACTTTTACGCATGCGGGTTCCTGCCGTTTTATTACCTTTTAAGGAATACTTAATCATGTCTTCTTCGGCAAGAGCAACAAGGGCTTTGAGTTGGTTAAATTTTTGTTGCATGTTCATAAAATAAAGTGTGTTAAAAAAAACAGTTACAATGTTTGGCAGGGTTCAATTGCCAAAAATGTTTTAAGGAGACGCAATATAGTAAAAATGCCGGAAATTACCTTTCCGGCATTTTAAAAAAATTATATTTTAACTAAGTCTTCTTTCAGATAAGCGCCGCTGTTAATTTTCTCGCGGATAGCAGAGAAAGCGTCCAATGTTTTTTGGATATCGTCATCAGTATGAGAAGAGGTAGGAATAATACGCAACATCAACATCCCTTTAGGGATAACCGGATAGGTAACTGCTGAGCAGAAGATACCGTGGTTTTCGCGTAAATCCACAACCAGGTTGATTGTTTCAGGAATACTCACCTGTAAAAATACAGGGGTAACAGGGCTATTGGTATTACCTAAGTCGAAACCGCGGCTGCGGAAACCGTCTTGTAATTTATTTACATTATCCCACAACTTTGCTTTTAATTCAGGTTTGCTACGCAATAATTCAAGGCGTTTTAGGTTACCAATTACAATTGGCATTGGTAAGCTTTTCGCATATATCTGCGAGCGAAGATTGTATCTTAAATACCAGATAACATCTTTTTCACCCGATATGAATGCACCAATACTTGCCATTGATTTAGCAAAAGTGGAGAAGTATAAATCGATACCATCCTGACAACCTTGTGCTTCACCGGTACCTGCACCGGTTTCACCCATAGTTCCAAAACCATGTGCATCGTCCACTAATAAGCGGAAATTATATTTTGATTTCAGGTCAACAATTTCTTTCAGTTTACCCTGATCGCCACCCATGCCAAATACACCTTCAGTGATAACTAATATACCACCCGGAGTGCCTTGAACCATTTCGGTAGCACGTTTTAATTGCACTTCGCAATTTTCGATATCGTTGTGGCGAAACACAAAACGTTTGCCCTGGTGTAAACGAACACCATCAATAATACATGCATGGCTCTCAGCATCGTAAACAATAACGTCGTGGCGACTGCAAATTGCGTCGATAACGCTCATGATACCTTGATAACCATAATTTAATAAGAATGTATCTTCTTTCATTTCAAAAGCACTCAACTCGCGTTCAAGTTGCTCATGATAATCTGAATTACCACTCATCATACGGCTGCCCATTGGATAGGCAAGGCCAAACTGTGCTGAAGCTTCAGCATCAATTTTTCTCACTTCCGGATGGTTGGCCAACCCGAGGTAATTGTTTAAACTCCAGGTAATTCTTTCTTTACCTCTAAAGGTCATTTTCGGGCCAATTTCGCCTTCCAGTTTTGGAAACATCATATAACCATGTGCCACATCACTCCATTTTCCAAGCGGACCTCTGTCTTTTCTTAATTTGTCAAAAATATCCATAGCTGCTTTAGGTTTACTTTTTTTAAGGGTGCAAAGATATTACCTTAACTTTGGTCTTAAAAATTTAAGGCAAAGTTTTCAATAAAAATCAATTATCTGCGTTTAAGGTTAAATTTATTAATTTTGCGCCTCTTATGTTTATTAATCGGGTTATTGCTGTTGCAATTATACTAATTTCTTTTGGAGTTTTCACCGGCTGTCAATACGATAAGTTGATGAAAAGTGATGATTTTGATGCAAAACTGGTTAAAGCCCGTGAGTATTATGCAGAGGGCGACTACGCCAAAGCCTTACCATTGCTTGATCAGTTGCTTACAGTAAAGATTGGAACACCCGAAGAAAAGGAAATCAGATACTACATGGCTTACTGCTATTACGGGCAGGGCGACTACTTTTCATCATCCAGCCTGTTTAAGCAGGTATTCAATATTTTCCCATTGTCGGGCGAAGCCGAAGAGTCCTTGTTTATGAGTGCGAAATCGATGTACGATGCCTCTCCGCGTTACCAGCTTGACCAAACTTACAGCTATAAGGCTATAGAATCATTCCAGTATTTTATCGATGTGTATCCTAAAAGCACTTTGGTGACCGATGCTAACAAGTATATGGACAACCTGAGAGCCAAGCTAGAAGCGAAAATGATTGCCTCAGCTGAACTTTATTACAATACTGAGCATTATCAAGCAGCAGCAGTTACCTTTAAAAACGTATTACTCGATTTCCCTGATACACGTGATGCGGAGGAAATCAGTTTCAAAATAGTAAACAGCTGGTTCAGTTATGCAGGCCAAAGTGTGGTTTGCCGCCGACCTGAACGCTATGACATGGCCATTGAGAGTTATTTTGACTTTATCAAACAATACCCTCAAAGTTCCAAAGCCGACCAGGCAAAATCGCTGTACGAAAGAAGTATAGCCTTAAAAGACAAAGCCAATAACGAAATAACAACATATAAAATCAATTGCGATGAGCTCACTAAAGAAAATTAATACACAGTTATCACCTTCAATTGAAGTGCAGAGCCTGAAAACGATAGAAAATAATTCAGGAAACATCTACAAGTCCATTTTCATGGTAAGCAAACGTGCTGAACAAATTACTCAGGTAGTTCGTGGTGAATTACACAGTAAATTGGAAGAATTTGCAACCCATCAGGACAATTTAGAAGAAGTATTTGAAAACCGTGAGCAGATTGAGATTTCACGTTATTACGAAAAACTTCCTAAAAGCACCCTGATTGCGCTCGAAGAATTCAAAAACGGCCAATTATACTGGCGCGACCGCGATGGTGGTGAGGAGACTAAAGAAACTAAATAATGTCCTTACAGGGCAAAAAGATCCTGCTTGGTGTAAGTGGCGGTATAGCTGCTTATAAAAGTGCCTTACTTACCAGATTACTCATAAAACAAGGCGCTGAAGTTAAAGTTATGATGACCCCGGGGGCGAAAGCCTTTATCGGGGCATTAACTTTTTCTACCCTATCCAAACACCCGGTTGCTGTAGATTTTTATAACGAATCGGATGGTACCTGGAACAACCATGTTAGCGCAGGCATGTGGGGAGATATTATCCTGATAGCGCCGGCAACTGCAAATACTATCGCTAAAATGAGTGTAGGTATCAGCGATAACTTCCTGATAACCACCTACTTATCCGCTAAATGCCCAGTGGCTATTGCACCTGCTATGGACTTGGATATGTGGTTACATAAGGCTACACAAGGTAATATCAACACGTTAAAAAATAATGGTGTTATGGTCATTGCTCCTGAGTCGGGAGAACTTGCCAGCGGCCTTATTGGCGAAGGCAGAATGGCTGAACCGGAGCATATTGTTTCCTGGTTGGAAGATTTTTTTTCTACCCAACCCAAACGCCTTAGTGGCAAAAAAGTATTAATAACGGCAGGTCCGACGCATGAAGCTATTGACCCTGTTCGTTTTATAGGCAACCATTCCTCCGGTAAAATGGGGTTCGCTCTTGCCGATGCTTTTGCGGCTGAAGGTGCGATAGTTACCGTTGTGCATGGCCCCGTTAGCAGCAGTCCGCAAAATGCTGCCGTAAAAACCATTGGCGTAACCAGCGCTGAGGAAATGCTGAACAGTTGCCAGCAAATTTTCCCCGAAACCGACATCTTTATTGCTGCCGCTGCGGTGGCGGACTATACTCCTGCCAATCCTTCGGACAAAAAAATAAAAAAAGGTGATAACCCCGATGAAACCCTTAACATCAGCCTGAAACGCAATCCCGATATATTAAAAACCCTTAGTTCGCAGCGAAATAAACAGTTTATTGTAGGATTTGCGTTAGAAACCGACAATGAATTTGCAAATGCGGCAAAGAAATTGCGGGAGAAAGGGTTAGATATGATTATCCTTAATTCGATGAACGATACCGGTGCCGGATTTCAACACGATACCAATAAGATTTCGATATTGGATAAATACGATAATCAAATTAACTTTGATTTGAAGAGCAAAAAGGCTGTTGCCTTCGATATTGTGAACCATATAATAAATAAGCTGAATGCGTAATATCATTTTACTACTCCTCTTAACTGGCTTTGGATCATCCATGTTTGCACAGGATCTTAACTGTGTGGTTACTGTAAATGCTGAAAAAGTTACCCAAACAGACCCTAAGATTTTTAAAACTTTGGAGACTTCCATCTTCGAATTTATGAATACTCGTAAGTGGAGTGATGATGTATTTAAGCCTGAAGAACGCATTGAATGTCAGATACTTATAACTATTACAGAAGAACTTTCCAGCGATAAGTTTAAGGCACAGGCCAGTATTGTATCCCGTCGTCCGGTGTATGGCAGCGATTACAATTCTACCTTACTAAATTTTGTAGATAAAGACTTTGAATTCACTTATGCTGAATACCAGCCATTGGAATATAATGATAATCAGTATACCTCTAACCTGACAGCGATGTTGGCTTATTATGCGTATATGATTATTGGGTTAGATTACGATTCATTTGCTCAAAAAGGTGGCGACAAATACTTTTTAAAGGCCCAGACAATTGTCAATCAGGCAAGCAACAGCGACAGCAAAGGCTGGAAGAGTTTTGATGGTACCCGTAACCGATATTGGTATGTAACTAATATTCTCGACCCAAAATTTGCAGGAATACGCGATGCGATTTATCAGTATCATCGTCAGGGATTGGACCAAATGTATAACGACCAGACCAAACCGATAACAATTATAACCAAGGCTCTGCAAACCTTAGATAACACTAACCGCACCTCTCCAAACAGTATGTTCGTGCAGTTGTTTTTCAGTGCTAAGAGTGATGAATTATTAGGATTGTATTCAAAAGCTACCCCGGCTGAAAAATCGAAGGCAGTCTCTTACTTGACTCGACTTGATCCCGTAAATGCGGATAATTATCAGGAATTGCTGACAGGGAAGTAAGGTGGTGTTTCTCGCAAAGGCGCTAAGTGAGGGTTTTAGTGGAATGTACTTGGTTCAAATAATAAACCAATTCAAGCACGCAAAGGGTGATATTGGTTTAACAGCTTTGCGCGCTTGAAAACAATCCATATCACACAAAATATAAACCAATAAACTTTGGGCCTTGGCGAGAAACCAGCTCCGTGCCCTCATAAAAAAACACATCATTCAATTTTCGGAATGTTTCTCGCCAAGGTGCTAAGTGAGGGTTTTAGTGGAATGTACTTGGTTCGTTTATTAAACCAATTCAAGCACGCAAAGGTGGTATTGGTTTAACAGCTTTGCGCGCTTGAAAACAATCCATATCACACAAAATATAAACCAATAAACTTTGGGCCTTTGCGAGAAACCAGCTCCGTGCCCTCATAAACAAACACATCATATAATTTTCGAAATGTTTCTCGCAAAGGCCCAAAGTTAATTGAGTTCCATATGATGTATTTTTTATAAATAAAAAACCAATTCAAGCACGCAAAGGTGGCATTGCTGAACCCTGTTCATTTATGCAAATCAAGCCACAATTTTTTATTGTAAGGACGGATGCAATTCGCCCCTACAACAAAAAATTACTCATTTTTCGATAATAATGTTTTTAAAGCCTTTGTGCGCTTAAAAACAATCCATATCGCACCATCCATAAACATTTCCACTTCGGGCCTTTGCGAGCAACCCTCTCCGCGCGCTTAAAAACATACTACATCATACATCATATAAATATTAAATCTTTGGGCCTTTGCGAGAAACCAACTCCGCGTGAAACTACCATATCTCCTATTCAACTTATATCTTTACGGCATGCTGAAGGAGCTGCGTATTCGGAATTATGCCATCATTAATGAAGCCTCCATTTCTTTTTCCGGAGGAATGAATATCATTACGGGTGAGACAGGAGCAGGGAAATCGATTTTATTGGGAGCCCTGAGTTTAATTTTAGGTGAACGCGCAGAAAGCAAGGTATTATTCAATAAGGATAAAAAATGTGTTGTTGAAGGGGTTTTTGACATCAGTAATTATCAGTTGGCGGACTTTTTTGCAGCGAATGAAATTGACTTCGAAAATGAAACCATCATTCGCCGTGAACTTACCGAAAGTGGAAAATCACGTGCGTTTATCAATGATACTCCTGTGAATTTAAATGTAATTCAACAGTTGGCAGGTCGCTTAATTACTATCCATTCGCAACATGAAACCCTGGATTTAGGAAATTCCGGATTTCAACTTACGGTTGTGGATGCGCTCGCTGAAACGTCGATGCTCGTTTCAACATTTAAAACACATTATCAGGCATGGAAAACATGCGCAAAAAAATTATCCGAAACAGAGGCATTGGCAGCGAAAGCCCTTACTGAAAAAGATTTTGTGGAATTTCAATTTACCGAACTTGACAATGCTGCTTTAGATGGTATTGACCAATTACAATTAGAAACAGAACTTACTCAACTTTCACATGCGGAGGAAATTAAACGCAATTTAATGTTGAGTGTTGATGGCTTGGAAAATGGACAAGGGAATATTAATGACCAGTTACGAGCGGTAATAAATCAGCTCAATACCATTAGTAAATATCTGCCGGAATTAGCGGATTATATCCAACGTTTAGAATCAGCGAATATTGAATTGAGAGATATTAGCCGTGATTTGGATGATAAAGCTGCTGCGACTATAGCTGACCCTGCAAGAAGTGAAATTATACAAACACAACTCAATAGTATTTATCGATTACAAAAAAAACATGGTTGTAATACGCTTTCGGATTTAATTGTTTTGCGGGATGGTTTAGGCGAAAAATTATTAGCCTACGTAAATTCAGAAGCTGCTATTGAAACTTTGAAAAAAGAGCGTGATGCTTTATTTGTGAAGTTATCATTAGCGGCAAAAAAATTATCTGAAAAAAGAGCTGGTGCATTTGAGCAATTGGAAAAATCGGTACATCTTTTATTAGCCGAAGTAGGTATGAAAGATGCCGTTTTAAAAGTAGAACATCAGTTCAGCACCGATAAATATTTAACTGAAACCGGTGCCGACCATATCCAATTTATGTTTTCAGCCAACAAGGGAAGCAGTTTACAAGATATTAAAAAAGTGGCCAGTGGTGGAGAGTTATCGCGTTTAATGTTATGCATTAAATCGTTACTGGCAAAAAGTGTAGCATTACCCACTTTAATTTTTGATGAAATAGACACCGGTGTTTCAGGTGAAATTGCACATAAAGTTGGCAATATATTAATGCGTCTTTCTAACAATCATCAGCTCATAGCGATTACCCATTTACCGCAAATTGCAGCCAAAGGGCAACATCATTTATTTGTGTATAAATCGACCGATGCAGCAAGTACTTCTACCAATATTAAACTGCTGAATAAAACAGAAAGATTAAATGAAATAGCTAAAATGCTGAGCGGAGAAAATCCGACAAAAGCTGCTATTCAGAACGCAAAAGAGTTGCTTTTACAAGCATAAAAAAAACGGGAAATACCGATGGCACTTCCCGTTTTGCACAAATAGATACTTTTATTCAATAACAATATTTTTCGCAACTACATTTTTACCGCTGGTAATTTGCAATGTATAAACACCACTGTTTAGTTGATTGCGGTTTAATTCAAAAGTATGTGAACCTGCATTGAGTTTATCATCCACTAATACCGAAATGCTTTGACCTAAAATGTCGAGTAATTCAATGCTTAACTCAGTAGTTTGTGTAAGCACAATTTCTACTGAAGCAGTTGTTGATACAGGATTCGGGAAAATAGCAATATGCGATAAACCCGGAATTATTTGAACACTATTTTGTCCTGTAACAAAATCCTCAATACTGGTATAAGTAGATTGAACTAAAGGTGATTCAACGCAAATAGTCCTAACTGCCCATTCGTATGCTGTATTTGGAACCAAATCTGTAATTGTGATGCTGTTAGTAGGCGTAGTTACTACAGTCCATGTACCAGCAGCAACTTGTTTATACTCCACTTCGTAGGCTACACCACAAAGTGAAGCATCCCAAGTAAGTGTTACACTGGTAGGATTAATTGTAGCTGTTTCTACATTGATAGGTTTACTGCAAACGATAGATAAATCGCTGCCATTTTTTAATCCGATATATTCTTGTTGAGTACTTGTTGCACGCATTCTGTAATCAGAGCCCAAAACTGCAGTAGCAGGAATTGTACAACTAATATTTCCGGTTAAGGCAGTTGTAGTTACACTACCAATTGTAACCGGGTCGGCAAATGCACCAGTTTCATCGCTCAATTCAATTGCGAAAACATTTCCGGCAGTAAATGCACCAACTGCAGTGTATGCAATGTCAACCGATTGATTTAAACAGAATGTTGTTCCCGGAACGCTAACCGTTAATGAAGGTGCGGCATAATTGTATAAATCCGATTTCCAAACGCTTCTTCCGTAAGTGGCTGCATATAATTTACTATCGCTATAATTAATTGCCAGTTCGTGTATCATCACATTTGGCAAACCTGTCATATAAGGTTCCCAATCAGCTGCTAGATTATCCTTCGTAAATACGCCAATATCAGTTCCAATATAAACGCGGTCTGTCTCACTTACATTTTCGTATACAATAGTATTTACCGGAACATTCGGTAATGAGCCTGAAATATTTGTCCAGCTGCTACCAGCATTATTAGAGAAAAACACTTTATCTCCATCGCTGTAGGCACTGATTGCTACCCAAACATGTTGTGGATTTTCATCACTAACTGCGATGTAATTAAATCCAACTCCTCCGGTTGGTAATCCTGCCGTTATGTTAGTCCAGGTAGAACCCCCATTAGTAGATACTTTAATTCGTTGCAATGCACATGCATAAACATAATCACTATTACCGGGAGCTACTGCTATTTCGAATACTTCACCTCCTAAATCAGGGTCAATCACATTCCATGAAGTACCGCCATTAGTTGATTTATCGATTTGCCCGTCCGAGCGACCTGCATACATTACCAAATGGTTGTTTGGATCCATTGTTACCGGTGTAAGCCATGGACCTCCGGTATTGCCGCAATCCGTCCAGGAAGCCCCGTTATTGGTTGATCTCCAAAGGTCACCATATTGATAAGAAGCATAAATTCTGCTTTCCAACGCATGGTCAATCACTACATCCATACCATCACCGCCCTGAACTCGCTCCCAGGATGTGCCATCCCAGCGGTTACAACCATTATCTTGCCATCCACTCATTACTTGTTGCGGGTCGGTAAATGATGGTGAAATACGATAAATTTGACCAACGCGTAAGCCTGCGCTAATATCCACCCATGACTCACCTTTATTGGTTGATTTAAAAACACCACCATCGTTACATACATATAAAGTATTCACATTAACCGGGTCGCAGATTATTCCTTTAAAATCGGCATGCACATATTCAGAGGTACCCCAATTCCACCATGAAGACTTTCGAACCCAAGTGGAACCGCTATTTGTAGAACGCGCCAAATCTAATCCACCGGTATACAATAATTGTTCGTCCAATGGGGAAACACCCAGCACATTATCATAGTAGCCATAATACGTATTAACATCAAAAGGTACAGTGCTTGCAGTCCATGAGGCTCCACCATCACTGCTTTTGCGAATGGAAGCACCTGCACCAAACACATAAAGCACGTTTGGATTATCAGCTGTAGTTTCAATGGACATTCTGTCATTTAAACCAAATAAATTGTCCTTCAGTATGGTCCAGTTTTCACCTACATCGGTGCTTATTAAAACATCCATCTCACCTACTGCATAAATCGTATTATTGTCAGTCGGTTTGAAGGCAAAATCATAACAATGTTTATCCTCAACCATAGTCCAGTTATCGCCACCATCGGTTGTTCGATAAATGCCATCTCGCGTAGCGGCTAATAAAATATTTGTATTGGTAGGATGAATAATCAATCGTTGAATAATTAACAGCTCCTGTTGCAAATAACTCAAACCGGTTGGTAACCAGGTAAATCCGTTATCAACTGATTTGAAAACACCAGCTGAGTAAACACCTCCCCAAAAATCATTATCTGCCTGCCAAGAAGCCTCGTATCCATAACCATCGCCTGTTGCAACGTAGATTACATGATTGTTCGAAGGGTCTACAGCCACATCGGCAATACCCGTAACAGGGATATTATCGGTAAGCGGAAACCAGGATCCACCTAAATCCGGCGAACGCCATAAACCACCACCGGCAGAGCCTGCATATAAAATATTAGGATCAACCGGGTCGAGCATTATCACATTAACTCGACCAACGCCACCGCCTGAGCCAGGGACTTCTGCTGTTCCAACGGGTTCCCAACCGGCTGAGCGGCTTCCTTCTTCATAAAATGCTTTATGAGCATTGATGTATCGGGCAGATTCTTCAAATAACCAACCAGGTTTCGGGTAATTACCATTTGCATCAACGCGGGTTTTCATGATATGGTCCCAGCGCATAAATTTCGTCCAAAGGTCATCTGCACCTAAGTCCACACCCAATAAACCACTTTCCATTTCCAGGGAATAGAGGTAATTAATATAGTTTTCACGGACGGTATAATAATTTGGTGAATTAGTCAGTGCAGGCCAATCGCGTTTGTGCTGCACGTCTAATTGTCCGAAAATAATTGGTGTGTTGAGGAGCGTAAGGAGTAAGCAAATGAATTTATTCATATGTAAAAATAAAAATTTATTAAAAATAAGTAGTGATCACTTGTAACAATAGTATTTGATAAAAAATGACAGATTTCTGAAACCAAATCCGCCTAAATACTGCTTGTTTATTACTTCTTTAAACAAAAACCGAATCCCTGCATTAATTGGTGATTGTTAAAAACACTGCCTTTTGACTCAAAATGAGCGTTTTTACGCTGGTTTTTAACAAATAAAAGGTAAATTTTAAGTGTTTGATAAATATCTTCGCCGTGTATTTAAACGTAGGACACTTATGAAGAAAAAACTGTTTAGCATAATTCTGATAATTTTCACCTTCATTCAGGTAAAAGCTGATGAAGGCATGTGGTTGCCAATTTTATTGGAGCAATTGAATATTGAGGACATGCAAGCTCGTGGATTTAAACTCACAGCAGAAGATATTTATTCCATCAATAAAACCAGCATGAAAGATGCTGTGGTTTTATTTAATGGTGGTTGTACAGGAGAAATTATTTCTAATGAAGGTTTAATGTTGACGAATCACCACTGTGGATTTTCCAGCATTAATAGTTTGAGTACATTAGAAAATAATTATTTAAGAGATGGATTTTGGGCGAAAAACAAAGAACAGGAAATTCCTGCACCCGGATTAACTGCAACTTTTATTATTAGCATGTTTGATGTTACGGATAGTATTATCCCTTATTTGAATGAAAATATGGATGAGGCTACCAGAAATATGACAATAAAACAATTAAGTGCCAAGTTGGAAGCGCAATTTAAAAAAGGTACGCATTATGATGCTACAGTAAGAGCATTTTATTATGGCAACGAATTTTATTTATTTTTAACGGAAACATTTAAAGACCTCAGATTAGTTGGTGCACCACCTTCCAGTGTTGGTAATTTTGGTGGCGAAACAGATAATTGGATGTGGCCAAGACATACTGGCGATTTTAGTATTTTCAGAATTTATGCAGGGAAAGATAATTTACCTGCAGCTTATGACCCAAACAATAAACCATTTAAACCTCGTTATTCTTTTCCAATTTCGTTAAAAGGGGTTGAAGAAAATGATTTTACCATGGTTTACGGATTTCCGGGAAGAACTCAGGAATATTTAACTTCTTATGCAGTTGATTTAACCATTAACACTACCAATCCCAACCGCATTGAATGTCGTGATCAACGTTTAGCCATTATGAATAAATATATGAGTGGCAACGATACTGTTACGTTAATGTATGCTTCTAAAGCTAAAGGATTAGCTAATGCGTATAAAAAATGGAAAGGTGAAATGATTGGGTTGAAACTAAATGATGCTGTAACAAAAAAACAAACGTATGAAGCTAAATTTCAACAATGGGCGAATACCCATGAGGGAAAAGATTATCGCAATTTGCTAAAAGATATGGAAGCTGCTTATACAGAATATAAAGCATATTCTGAATTAGTAGATTATACCAGTGAAGCGTTTTTTGCAGTGGAATTGCTCAATTTTGCTTCCGGCTATAAAAAGATTGCTGCACTCACTGCATCAGATACCATATCACCTGAATATTATCAGCAGGAAGCTGCCAATTTTTATACAAATTCCTTAAATTTTTATAGCAAATATTATGTAAAAATTGATAAAGAAGTATTTGCAACCATGATGAAATTATATGCTGAAAATGTAGCTCCGGCATTACAAAGTGACTATTTCAAAGCAGAACAGGCAAAATATCAAAATAATTATAATGCCTGGGCTGATGCGTTATTCAGTAAATCGGTTTTTGTCAGTGCCGAAAAGTTGCAAAAAGCAATGAGTAATTTCAATAGCAAAAAAGCAAAGAAATTATTGAATGACCCTGCTTATCGTTTATATGCTGAAGTAGCAAATATGTATGATACACAAATTAAATCCGGTATAAATCCGCTGAATGAAAAAATTGGTATCTACATGCGTGAATACATGAAAGCGCAGCGATTAATGCAGCCTGATCGTGATTTTTATCCTGATGCCAATTCCACATTACGCGTTACTTATGGCAATGTAAAAGGGTATACGGCAAAAGATGCTGTTTACTACACGTATCAAACAACTGACGAAGGAATTGAGCAAAAATATATTGCCGGTGATGAAGATTTTGATATGCCTGCATCATTAATTGCTTTATTTGAAAAAAATAATTTTGGCAGATATGCTAATAAAGAAGGCGAATTACCTATTGCTTTTATTGCCAGCAATCATACCACCGGTGGTAATAGTGGAAGTCCTGTAATTAATGCGAATGGTGAATTAATTGGCACCAATTACGACCGTGTTTGGGAAGGCACTATGAGTGATATTATGTATGATGTAAACAGATGTCGTAATATTTCTCTTGATATTCGTTACACCTTGTTTATTATAGATAAATATGCGGGAGCGACTAATATCATCCAGGAATTGAATATTGTGGAATAAGATATAAAGCATTAAAAAAAGGAGCAGCGAAATGATAGTTCATTTTTCTGCTCCTTTTGTTTTGGATTCACGCAGATGTATTTGTTTCTCGCAAAGTCGCTAAGTTTTAAAAAGTATTACGTGCGATATGG
>DAORKJ010000035.1:20935-33759 GCA_035439505.1 Chitinophagales bacterium | reverse complement strand
AAAATGCAAAAAACCCACCAATTGGCAGGTTTTTGCTCCCCAACCTGTCCCGATAGCTATCGGGATTGAACCAGGGACCTACTTCTTTTTTGGGAAAAAATGGGGGTGTAACAAAAACACCAACAATATGTATTGGAAGTTGCATAAAATGCAAAAAACCCACCAATTGGCAGGTTTTTGCTCCCCAACCTGGACTTGAACCAGGGACCTACTGATTAACAGTCAGTCGCTCTAACCAGCTGAGCTATTGAGGAATGTTTCTTTTGAAACGGGATGCAAATTTATTTTGTTATATCCATACAACAAAGAATTTTTGAAAATTTAATTAGAATATTTCTTTCGGGGTTTATTTGGGAAGTGCAATAAGTGCCGGTTTAAAGGATATTAGACGATATTTTAAAAAAGGACTAAAAATTAAGATAAAAAGCAAAATGATTAGTCGAGAAGTGTTTTCTTTGCAGCAAAATTAAAACATGAGTTTATTAGTAGTTGGAACAGTCGCATTTGATGCAATAGAAACACCTTTTGGAAAAAAGGATAAAATAATAGGTGGTTCAGCAACCTATATCGGATTATCTGCCTCGTATTTTTATAAAAAAATAAAATTGGTATCGGTTGTAGGAAGTGATTTCCCTAAAGCAACTATCGCACAATTTAATAAAAAGGGTATCAATACTGATGGTATCGAAGTAATAAAAGGAAAAAAATCGTTTTTTTGGTCGGGACGTTATCACATGGATATGAACACCCGCGACACGCTAGTTACCGATTTAAATGTACTTGCGGATTTTAATCCGGTTTTACCGGCAGCATCACGCAAGCCGGATTTTTTAATGTTAGGTAATATTGAACCTTCATTGCAAATTAAAGTGATAGAGCAATTAAAAACGCGTCCGCAATTAATTGCTATGGATACCATGAATTTTTGGATGGATATTGCTCGCCCTAATTTGGATAAGGTATTAACGATGGTTGACCTTTTGATAATTAATGATGAAGAGGCGCGTCAATTAACCGGTGAATATTCGTTAGTAAAGGCCGCGAAAAAAATAATGAAAACAGGACCTAAAACGCTGGTTGTAAAAAAAGGTGAACACGGTGCATTATTATTTCAGGGCGATCAGGTGTTTTTTGCTCCGGCATTACCATTAGAAGAAGTATTTGACCCAACAGGTGCAGGTGATACATTTGCAGGCGGATTTATGGGATATTTAGCAAAAACAAAAAACATTTCATTTACTAATATGAAACGCGCCATTATTTACGGCAGTGCAATGGCTTCGTTTTGTGTTGAAAAATTTGGACCAGAACGTTTGTTGGATTTAAAACAATCGCAAGTTGCGGAGCGTGTTAAAACGTTTGTGCAGTTAACGAAGTTTAATATTAAATGATAGAACTCATCTCAAAAATACCTTTGTCGTCTTTTCTGCGTCTTCGCTCTTTATCCTTCGTTGCTTGAATTGCCCGTACTTCCTCCAATATGGGCTGCTCCAAGCACCTCGGCTAAAGTGCGAATACTTGAAAATTCTAACGAAAAAATATTTTTGAGATGAGTTCTAATCAAATTAGTTTTCCAATGATGGGAAATCGTTGGAAAACTATTTCAGTATGAGGTGCATCTGCAAGTTCATGGGTGAGGTCTTGTCCTGCAAAGTGTTCGTAGTGTTGTCCTTTACGCCATAACCTACTGGTGGTTACGTCATAAATAATCCCTTTAAAGGCAATCCATATTTCTTCGCGATCTTGACCATTGCGCAAGGCTAATTGAAATTTATTGTATTCGGGAAGTGTTTCCATTATAACCAGATGTGATAAATGTTTTCAGCTGTAATAAGTGTACCGCCGCATTTTATATATAAATTATTTGCAGGAGTGTTTGCTAATTGTGTTGCCACTTGAACATTTTTTAAGTTGTGGTTAGCGGCGATATCAAGAGCAAATTGAATAAGTTGAGTTGCAATTTGTTGTTTGCGATATTTTTCATCTACGGCAATTAAACCAATTTCTGCATAATCAGAATGAAATTGTAAAGTGATAAAACCTTTTATTATTGTTTCGTTTCCGATATAATAAATAACATTTCCCATTGTGCCTTGAACCGATTGTACAACCCATTCAGCGTACATTTTTTCAAAAAATCCTTCTGGCATTTTAGGGTCTGTTTTGAAACGGGAAAATTCACCGCTTGCAATACCTAAGCTGATAAGTTGTTGATTTGGGGGGAGATTCCAACTGCGCACGTGTTCTTGAATTTCCGGTAATAAATTTTGATTAGCCGGAATTTGATATACCATTTTTGTATCACCTAAAAATAAGTTTTCTGTTGTAGCCAAACGGTTGTTTTCTTCATTGTTTGTCGGAATTTTCCAATATAACAAATGGTAATCGTTATCTATTGCATTCTGCAGTAATTGATGAAATTCCTCCTTATTGCCGCTAAATATCAAATCACCGGTTTTAAAGCCAAAAAAATCTGAATCCCATTTTTTTAAAACTATTTCCGGCATTTATGCAATTTTTTTGCTTTGAGTAATCTGCTTACTAAATTAATTAATACATTTACCATTTAATAACCGCTATGCTGAAGGTAAATTCTATCACAAAGACCTTTGATCAATTTAAAGCTGTAAACGGAATCAGTTTATCGCTTACACCGGGTATGTTTTATGGTTTGTTAGGACCAAATGGCGCCGGTAAAACTACAACAATTCATATGATCAGCGCAATTATGCCTCCTGATACAGGTGATATTCAGGTTGCTGGGATTGATGTATATACCCAACAGCAAAAGGTTAAAATGCACATGGGAGTTGTGCCTCAGGAAATTGCCTTATATGATGAACTGAGTGCTTTCGATAATTTACTTTTTTGGGGAAGTTTGTATGGTATAACCGGCGCTGATGCAAAAAAACAAGCTAACTATTTATTGGAATGGGTTGGGTTGGCCGACCGGAAAAATGATTCTGTGAGAACATATTCAGGCGGGATGAAGCGAAGAGTGAATATTGCATCTGCATTGATGCATAATCCGGGTTTAATTGTTATGGATGAGCCGACAGTTGGCATTGACCCTCAAAGCAGGAATAAAATTTATGAGTTATTGGATGAAATGCATGCCGGTGGTAAAACAATTTTATATACTACACATTATATGGAGGAAGCAGAAAAAATGTGTGATAAAATTGGCGTTATAGATAGTGGAAAAATTATTGCTGAGGGTAGTTTAAATGAACTTAAAACAAATTATTCGTTAGATGATACGGTTGTTATAACTTATTCGGGCAAAAGCGATGGTAATATTGCCGGTTTTGCTACGCAACATAATGAAGAATTAAACGAGATAGTTATTCAGATTAAAGATGCAAAAGGGCATCTTTCAGATATTGTTAATAAATGTGCGATGGCGCAAATCGCAATTCATAATATCGATATAAAAAGCAGTGGGTTAGAAGCGATATTTTTACATTTAACAGGAAAACAGTTGCGTGATTAGTTATTTAAATACAAGCAATTATGTGGAAAATAACACGAAAGGATTTAAAAATATTTTTTACTGATAAAAGAGCTATCATTTTATCATTATTGTTACCAATCGGATTGATAACACTTTTTGCATTGGCATTTGGTGGAGTAGGTGCAGAGGATGAGGAGGAAGGCACGCCGATAGCTGTGTTATATGCTGATGAGGATCAAACTACATCTTCAAAAAATATTATTACTGAGCTTGATGCCATACCCGGAATTGTTTGTATTGCTACTGACACTCAAAGTGCAAAAAATCAAATTAAAAGTGGCGACCAAATTGCGAATATTATTATTCATAAAGGTTACGAAGATGCACTAAACAACGGTACCGATATACCTATTGAATTACAGTATGACCAAAGCCGTGCGATGGAAATAAGTGTGCTGCAGAATTTATTGGTAAGTAAAATTTCTTCCGTTAAAGGTGCTAAGGATGCAGACAAAGGTGTGGACAGGATTATGCAAAATATGTTTTCAAATTTGCCGATGCAAACACAGGACTCGATTCGCAACAATTTAAAATCAGGATTAAACAAAGAAAATGAACAGGAACAATTAATCACAATGACCAGCATAGTTGGAGAGGAAGAAAGTAATTGGGGTTTAATTCAGGCTGTTGCAGGAACTGCAATCATGATGTTGTTATTTAGTGTTCGTTCCATTGGTTCCGGTATGTTAGAAGAGAAGGAAAATGGTGTGTTAAAAAAATTATTACAATCGCCCATTACACCTTTCGAAATTTTGTTTGGGAAAATGCTGACTGCCGTTATTGTTGCTATTTTCCAACTGTCGGTCATGTTTCTATTTTCATGGTTAGCATTTGGATTGGATATTTTTAAAAATTTGCCTGCATTAATTATAATGATTTTAACTACAGCAATTGCCTGTTCTGCATTTGGTGTATTGCTGGCGAGTATTGTGCGTTCGAAAAAGCAGGCTGATTCGCTGAGTACAATAATTATTTTATTTATGAGTGCAATTGGCGGGAGTATGATTCCCTTGTATATTATGCCTGCTTTTATGCAAGATGCGGCTGTAATTTCAGTTAATTACTGGAGTATTCAAGGGTTTTATGATATTTTTTGGCGTGAAACCGGTGTAGCAGGTGTAACACAAAATGCTATCGTTTTAATAGCAATTACTGCAGGTGTTTTAGCAATTAGTGCATTCTTTTTTAAGAAAAATATTTTGCGAATTTCTTAATTAATTATTCGTCGGTTTTTTTTACATCAAATTTAGGATGTGCAAATAAGAACCCAAAAGCCTGGCCTTCTTCTTTACTCATTTTTTTATGATGCACTTTATGTGCGCGTATTATACGCAACATATATTTGCTATGTGGTTTATATTGATGTTTCATACGGCGATGAACAATTACATCGTGAAACAAAAAATAACAAAATCCATATGCGGTAATTCCTGAGCCAATCCAAAATACATAATTGTATTCAGGTGAACCAATATACATTAATACAATTGCAGGAGCTGCAAATATGATAGCATATAAGTCGTTGAGTTCAAATTTACCATGACGTGGTTCGTGGTGGGATTTATGTAAAAACCAGCCAATTCCATGCATAACATATTTATGCACAAACCACGCAAAAGCTTCCATAAAAGCGAAAGCGCCAACAAAAGCTAAAATATTTATCAAAATGGTAATTAACATAGTATTCGTTTTACAAAGTTACTGTTAATGCACTTATGCAACAATAGGTTTTGGATTGTGTTTTTTAAATCGGGCTTTTAAATATTCCAAAATGGTAATATTCATCAGCATCAAACTAAGGCTATAGAGGCTATCTTCAACCGGTATTGTTCCCATTCGAAAACCCAAATTTTCGTTGTTATTATACCACACTACTTCCCGGTCGATTCCGGTTCCGGTTAAAATGCCGTTCACAATAAAAAACGGGATTAAATGCCAAAAATAAAAACGGTAAAATTTACCCATATATGCACCTTTTACCACAAACAACTGAAGGCTTAAAAGAACAATAGCATAACCACAATTTAAAGCGGTATAAGCTTTATCGTAATTAAATATCAAAACAACAATTGCAATTATTAATATGGCATAAGAAATAAACTTTTGGGCTTTATCCAAGCGTGGAGTGTTAGGCCACAATTTATTTACAAAAGCATAAATGAAAATACTGGCATACGGGACTGTGATAAAAAATAAAATCTCTTCGATTGGTAATCCGGCAATATTAATTCCAGTTGTATAAGTTTCACTAAATCCCCAAACACCATTAAGTGTAAAAAAGTAATCCCAGGTTAAAAATACGGTAGCTGTAATGAGCAATGAAGGCAATAAAAATTTCCACCATGTGTAATAGGCTACCCTTTTTTCGAAGCTAAACAGGAAGGGAAAAAGGATGGTTCCAATATTAATAATCAGATAGAGATATTGCTCTTTCATGGTGCATAGATACCTAAAACATTTGAACGGAGGTAAACCGAGGCCCAAATTCCTAGTTTTTTAGGGTTTGACACTCGTATTCTGGTATGCAGCACTTTTTCTGCTTCTGTTTTACGTATTTTTTTAAAGAGATTTAGATAGTATTTATAGGCCAGGTATACTCCGAATTTTGCTCCTTCCGGTAACATTTTAATCCCTTCGTATGCCTTTTCAAAGTCGCTTTGAATATCAGCTTCTATAGCATCTTTTTGATTGCGACAAAAATTATCGAAATCTACATTCGGAAAATAAACACGACCGCGTTCTTTGTAATCTGCTTGCATGTCACGTAAAAAATTTACCTTTTGAAAGGCTGCACCTAAATATCTTGCACCTTGCTTAAGTGATTTGAATTTCACATTATCGCCTTCGCAAAAAACTTTCAAACACATGAGGCCAACAACTTCTGCGCTGCCATATATATATTCTTCGTAAAATTCTTGCTTATAATTTTGAGTAAACAAATCCATTTCCATGCTATGCAAAAAAGCATCGATGAGTTTATTGTCAATTTGATATTTATGCACAGTTAATTGAAAAGCATGCAAGATTGGATTTAAGGAAATTTTCTGGTCAATAGCCTCATAAGTGTCGGCTTTAAATTTTGCCAATAATGCCGATTTGTCCCAATCGTGAAAGGTATCTACAATCTCATCTGCGTAGCGAACAAAGCCATAAATGCCATAAATAGCATCATGAAAACGGTTATCAAGGGCACGGATTCCTAGTGTAAATGATGTGCTATAAAGCTCGGTTACCTTGCGGCTACAAAGAAATGATGACTGATGAAACAACTCAAGCATAGGTGAAATTGAGATATAATAACCCTATTTACGAGGATTTGTTCACAGGAGTTTAAAGTTTTTTAATGTCCGATAATTTTTTCCACCTCGCCGGCGGCTACATATCCGGAGATAAGGGAGGGTGGAACCCCTGGTCCGGGCACCGTCAATTGGCCGGCATACACCAGGTTTTTGATGTGTTTATTACGCATTTTAGGCTTAAAAATGGCAGTTTGAAGGAGTGTATTCGCCAAGCCATAAGCATTGCCTTTATAAGCATTATACCGCGAAACAAAGTCTTTTGGAGCGAATGAGCGATGGTAAACAATTCGGTTTTTAATCGATTCGCCGGTGAAATCTTCTATGCGTTTCATCACCATATCAAAATATTTTTCGCGAAGTTCAGGGGTGTCTTCGAGCCCTGCGGCAACCGGAACCAAAATAAACAGGTTTTCATCGCCATCTGGTGCAACACTTGGGTCGGTTTTAGAAGGCGCTGAAACATAAAACAAAGGGTTCGATGGCCATCGAGGATGGGTATAAATTTCGTCGGCAAATTGCTCGAAACTTTGGTCGAAAAACAGGTTGTGATGTAAAAGATTATTCACTTTACCTTTTATGCCTAAATAATAGATAATACTGGATGGGGCAAAAACTTTTTTATCCCAATATTTAGCGTCATAATTTCTCGCTTTGGTATTCAATAATTTTTCTTCAACATGATTATAATCTGCTGCAGCAACAACTGCATCGGCTTTAAATAAATCGCCATTGATATAAACCCCATTCGTAATATTGCCGTTTGTAGCAATTTCGGTAACAGGTGAATTAAATAAAAATTCGACACCCATTTTTTCGGCCACACGTTGCATTCCTTCTATAATTTTATACATGCCACCTTGCGGATACCATGTGCCTAATGCTAAATCGGCATAATTTAAAATGGAGTACAAAGCAGGTGTATTGGATGGTAATGCGCCTAAAAAATAAACCGGAAATTCGAGTATTTTTCTGATTTTATCATTTTTAAACTTGCCATAAACTTCTTTCCGAAGGGAGGTAAACAACTGCATGGTAAATAGGGCTTTCACCATTCTGAAGTCCGCGAATTCCATAATAGAATTGCAGGGTTTATATACAAGGTCTTTCATTCCAACCTCGTATTTATATGCAGCATCTTTAAGGAACTTCTTTAATTGAATTGAAGACCCTGGTTCTAGTTGTTCGAATAAATCATACAATGGATCTAATGAAGCAGGAATATCTGTAATTTCATTTTTAGCGAAATAAATTCGATATGCAGGATCTAGTCTAAGTAAGTCGTAATGTTCTTCTACACTTGAGCCGTATTCATTAAAAAACCACTCAAAAACGTCGGGCATCCAATACCAGCTTGGTCCCATATCAAACATAAATCCATCGGCTTTAAAAAAAGAGGCTCTACCGCCTGCGCATTCGTTTTTTTCTACAACAGTAACACGATATCCTTTTTTTGCGAGGGCACATGCTGCTGAAATTCCGCTAAATCCCGAACCTATTACTACTACGTGTTGTGGCATTAAATCTTCATTAAATGTGATAGTGAAGGAACAGTTGGTTTTGTATAATGTTCATTACACAACTTCCATTAAAGTTCTAAACGCGACAAAATCGGTTCCGAATTTTTCACTATGGTCTTTTTGGAGCGCAGGAGCTTTAGTTAGTTTATATTGAAGGAAATCGTCTAAATCGTTGCATGTGTATTGGATGGCGAATGTTATGCCTTCCATATCACCTTCGTCCACCAAACGACAAATTCGGTTTTCAGTAAAAAATCCGGTTGCCATTACATCAGGAATATGTTTTTCGCGCATCCAAACCAACCATTCATCAGCCCGCGACTGGTCGATTTTTACGGTAACATTATAAATATACATGACTTTTTTTGTGACGAAATTAGGCAATAAAAAATTATCATGAAATGTCAAATCAACATTTAGTAAGACTAAACATTTACTAAATACCGTTAATTCAAAGTATCACCTCGCAATGAGCGGTAACGTTTTCGCGCCTCATTAACATAAAGTGAGTCCTTATAGTTCAAGATAATTTGCTCGTAACATAACTTGGCTTTCTCCGGCTCTTTGAGGTCGAACTGATAAATTTCGGCAAGTTTAAAAATGGCATCGTCTGCTAATAAATCAAAACTGTAAGTTGATCTTATTTCTTCTAACAATTTAACGGCCTCGTTGAGGTTTTGTTTTTTGAGGGCGATATCAGCTTTTAAATATAATATGTCATCTGCCAATTGATGTGCAGGAAATGTTTTGTCGAGTGTATCCAAAGTTAACACTGCATCAGTTAATTTATTTTGGAAAACAAATAAGTCAGCTTCGGCAAACAACATCATGGGTTCAACTACAGAGTCGAGTCCGAGATTTGATGTTATAAATACTGATAACTTCATAGCATCATTTGAAACTAATTCGCTGGTTGCCGCTTTTAAAACATTAAGTTGTGTTTGCGCAAAATTAAAATCGCCTCGATAATAGGCTAGTTTCGCATTTTTATAACGTGCCTCCTCACCAAGCGGTGCGTCTTTCATTGCTTTGTCTACTTGCGAATATAATAATGTAGCTTCCCAAACATCACCACTAATTAAATAGTAATCGCCCAGGTCAAGTTTTAAACGCGACTTATCCGTTAAATTCAATGATGGCCATTCTACAATTGGTTCTAGTAATGTAATAGCATTTGCAACATCGTGTATATAAAAAGCCTCCAGTTTAGATAAATCGTTGGTGACATTTGCGGCGCGAATATCTTTTCGTGCGTATTCGTTTAAAAACTCCTGATAGCTGGCTTTTAGCTGATTGATATCTTCAATAGTATAACTATTGGTTTTAAATATTTTTTCTTTGCGACAATTCAGGATGCCATTTTTCGAACTGAAATAATACGGGTAACTATCACCTTTGGTAATAATGTAATTAAATCCATCAATAGCTGCGTCGTATTCACTTTCAAGTCGAGCAGTTTCGGCCAACTCATAAACGCGTTCACCGTTTTCTTTATTTCGTTTATCCAGTGCTTTTGTTTGAATAAAAGCACCTTCAAAGTCTTTTAATTGTATATAATCCCAAATTAACAATTCGGTATATAAAATTTCATTATTTCCTTTTTGTATCCGTTGAAATAATTTTTCCTGTAACAATTGGTGATCACTTTCTTCATCTAAAATTCTTGTTAAAGCAGAAGTAGTTTTTGACGTACCGTTATTGTCATTTTCACCGTAATAAGTTAAATAAGTATCTAAGCTCAAATCCAGATTACCCAATCGGTAATATAACCCTGCAAGGTCGTAATTAAATGTATGCGTGGTCACAATTTTTTGTCCTTTTTCGTACACGGTTATTGCTCGTTCCAAATTATCAAGGCCAATAAATGCATTGGCGAGTTGGATTACTTGTTGTTTGTTGTCTGAGATTTTTTGAATTGCGATATCAAATTGTTTTTCAGCTTCTTTTTTATTGCCTTGTTTTATCAAAGCATTTCCTAAATCAACATAATACGTAAGGTTATCAGGATTTTTTTTCATTTGTTTTTCTGCAATTCGTTCAATTTCTTTAAAATCGTTGAGCAGCATTAAACAATTATAATATGGCTTATAGTTAGAATTCGGATTTTCGTTAAATAATTTTTTATAGATGTCGGCAGCTTTATCATATTCACCATTACTCATAAATTGCTGAGCAAGCGATGCATCTGTTTGCGCATTTGTGATGCAGGCAGTAAAAATTAGTATTAATATGCTGAGGACTTGTTTTTTCATACGAGTTATACAACGAAAATAATGCCGAAAGGATTGTAAATGTTCATTTTAAACACAAATTAACTAATTAATTATCCTGTAGTTGAAAAACGATAGGTAATTTCATGTAGACAGCAACGGGAACACCGCCTTGTTTTGCCGGTTTCCATTTGCGCATTTCTGAAACAATTCTCAGTGCCTCCTGGTCGCAACCGCCGCCAATACTGCGTTCTACTTTGGCATTTGAAACGGAACCGTCTTCATTTATAATAAACGACACGGTTACAATTCCGGTAATGCCGTTATCACGTGCTACATCCGGATATTTAAGATTATCACTGAGGTAACGGTTTAAGCCTTTGGTTCCTCCCGGGTATTCCGGTTTAACTTCGGTACTCAGGTAAACAGTTTTGCCATTGCCGGTTACATTGGAATTTGGATTGTTGCCATCGGTTTTAGTGCCTGTCGTGGTACTATCGGAAGGGGTGCTTTCGGTAGATTCAGTTTTTTCTATCACTTTATCATCTTCCTGAACAACCAATTCCGCCAGTTCTTCAGTCGCAACTAATTGCTCGGTAGGAGGAACTGCCGGAGGCATGGTTTCTAAAATTGGGGGAGGGTCAGATAAGGTAACTTCCGTTTCGTAAAGCACCAATGGAGGGGTCTCATGCTTAAATAAGTTAAAGTCGACATAATGGAATAGTAACGCTAAGCCAACCAGAACAGTAGTTGCAGACAAGCCACGTAAAGTGTTTTTTTTGGTAATTGACCGCAAATAATAGGACCCATACTGTTTATTGCGATGTTCAAAAACAATATCATCAAACGACTTTATCAAATATGGGTCTATATTATCCATTGTTATAACAGCTGTTACCAGACAAAAAACATTCCCAATACGAAAATTGCCACAATTTTATTTGAAAATAGTCAATTTGCCTTCAGTCCTTATGCTCTTTTACGGGAAATTAACAAAATTAAAGCCCCGGCAATAAAGCATCCGACCGTGTTTGCCAGTGCATCTAGTATGTCAAATTTTCTTGTTGGTAAAACTAACTGTATCAATTCGATGAAAAAACCATACAAAATGCATAAAAGTATGGCCTGAAAAACCAATTTTTTGATAAAAACAGCATTTTGGGGGCGTGTTATGTAAATCAAAGCTGTTAACACGCCATAAACAAAAGCGTGCAGCACTTTGTCAGGTTCCCAAATAGATAAAGAAGGTAAGTCCTCTCCAGGGATAACCGAAACTACCAAAATAATTAAAGCCCATAAAGCTGCTAGATACGGGGCATATCTGCGGAAGCTATTCATTTATTAAGCTGAAACGAGTTCACTGTATTGTGCAGCTGTCATCAATCCATCAATTTCTGAAGGGTTGGAAAGCTCAACTTTAATCATCCAACCACTGCCATAAGGGTCTTGGTTAACTGATTCAGGTTTGCTGTCTAAGTCAGCATTCATTTCTGTAATTGTGCCCGATACCGGCATAAAAAGTTCAGAAACTGTTTTAACTGCTTCAACAGTACCAAAAGTAGCTTCTTTGTCCATGTGGCTTCCAACCCCATCAATCTCAACATATACAATATCACCTAATTCGCGTTGTGCAAAATCGGTAATGCCAATAGTGCCTACATTGCCTTCAATTAACACCCATTCGTGGTCTTTGGTGTACTTTAAATTTTCCGGAAAATTCATTTCTTGTGATTTTGACACAAATGTAAGGGATTTGCCTGAACTGGCGAAACCGAATTAGCATTACTGCTAGTTTGTTGAAAGGCAGATTAGCCATGTAGTGTTTGAGTGTATTGGCAAGATTTAATTACCAATAATTTGCTATAACCCGAAATGGTTTGTTGTTAACCTGTTGATGCTTTTATAAATGTGAAGATGGTATAATTGTAATAAAATCTCCAATCAAATAATATGGATTGTTGCAAGCAATATTTCGTACTTAGTATTTTAAAATAATTTTAGTTTGGAGTTAGTTTATTATTTCAACTTTTACCTGATGTTTTTTTCCATTAATGTCGGCACTTAAAATGTATATACCATTTGCGATGTTGCTAATTTCAAATTGGAATTCATTTACACCTGCAGGTACTCGGCCGTAATAAAACTGCTGTATTTTTTTACCATCTATACTGTGTAACGACAATACAGAAGTTGCAATAACCGCTGTGTTAATAGTAAAATATGCGTTATTATTAAATACATACATATTTATATTGTCGGTTACAACATTTTCATCAATTGGTAA
>DAORKJ010000035.1:17533-20835 GCA_035439505.1 Chitinophagales bacterium | reverse complement strand
GTCATGTCCTGAATTTCATCACCCCAAAAATTATTGGTAAATTTTAAAATTAATTTCATTCCGGCTCCCATTTGTAATGCATCAATTGCAGATAATTTTTCAGCAGGTAAAGCCGGGGTAAATGCAATCAGATTTTCTTTTAGAATTGGCAGCGGAACAGTTACAATTACTTTATCGGTAATATAAGAAGAGCCATCTGCACAATTTACTATTGTATTGGCACCTGCATAATCAATACCGGTTACTTGTTTATTATATTGAATATCGCTCAACACAGGATTGAAAAACAAGGTGTCTAAAATGTTGAGATAAGAATCGTCTAATAAATAATCTTTACCACCGGTTAACCATAACACTTCGCTTATGGCTATACTTTTCATGCCAATACGTTTTATAGTAGTGCCAAATTCAGAACCAATCCATGCTTCGTATACATGCCAATAAGGGTGTGATTCATCTATGCCATATTCAGAAAATAAATAGTCACTCATTAAAACATCTTCTCCGGTATAGGCATACATATTTAAATAAAATTGCCAGGCGGCTTCTAAGTCGGCATTCCAATAAGGGTCCACTTCGTAGCCGGCTCCAATTTGATACAATTCTTTAAACTCACCGTATTCTAATAATAAATCAGCATTATAATCATTAATACTACTCCATAAAAATGAAGGCGGATCACCGGCGGTATTACCTTTCCCATGGACAAATTCGGCACCAGCTTCTACATTAAAATCTGCAAATCCCGGAAGAGGGCGCACCCTGCCGCCGTGTGTAGCAGCAGCCTCTAAAATGATAACATTTACACCTGCTTCTTTTAAAACTTTAGCAGCATATAATCCTGCTGCACCCGAACCAACTATAACCACATTACCTGCTGTTAGTTTTGGGGCTAATGTTGCCTGTAAAAATGAGGGTAACATAAAGGTGGCTGGTACCAATGTACCCAGCTGTTTTACAAATTTCCTTCTGCGCATAAAATCTAGATTGAGCGAAAATTATCACTTTTTTTGCATTTGCCAATAATA
Organism: Chitinophagales bacterium; assembly: GCA_035439505.1. GTDB lineage: Bacteria > Bacteroidota > Bacteroidia > Chitinophagales > BACL12 > UBA7236. The sequence goes on along the minus strand of DAORKJ010000035.1, from coordinate 19,807 downwards.
GAAAAGCCAAAATATTATTTTTTCAACTGCAATCTGGTAAAAACCTGTTCGCGATAGACTTCGCCAATTGGTAAGAAGGTGTTGTTGATTAAGATTCTATTGTTTTCTATGGCTGTTATTTTATCAATTGCAATAAGATGTGATTTGTGAATACGTAAAAATTTATCTGAAGGAAGCGACTCTTCAAAACTACGCAAGCTTTGTAAAGTCATTATTTTATCGGAAGTAGTGTGTATGGTGATATAGTCTCTGAAACTTTCAAAATAAAAAATTTCATCAAAATTCACTTTGATTAAACGGTGTTCAGATTTAACAAATAGATAATGATTATATTCTTTGGGCGGTAATTGCGTATTTAACCGTTGAGTGGCTTTTTGTATGGCAGCATGAAATTTTTCGAACGAAATGGGTTTTAACAAATAATCAATTACATCAAATTCGAATCCCTGCAATGCATAATCCTTATAGGCAGTTGTTAGAATTACACCACATTTATTGTCGATAATTTTCATAAACTGAATCCCGGTTAATTCAGGCATTTGAATGTCAAGTAATATCAAATCAATTTCTCCCGACTGCACGGTTGCCAATGCTTTAAATGGGTCGGTTGTGGCAAGTATTAATTCCAGTAGTGGTGTTTTAACAACATATCCTGACAATAATTTTATTGCGAGCGGTTCATCGTCTAATATGCAACACTTGAGCATTGTTAATTATAATTAATTGTTAAATCTACGGTAAAAATATTGTTTTCGACTGAACAAATAAGTTGATGTTGGTTAGGGTAAATAATTGCCAGTCGTTTTCTGATATTATCAAGGCCAACTCCGCTGGTTTTGTCTTTATTGTAGGTGCCAATTTTATTTTTGACAATAATATGTAAAATGTTGTTGCCGGCATCAACACCTATAAATAAAGGTTTTTCTTTTTCTTTAAAATCGCCGTGTTTAAATGCGTTTTCGATAAAAGTTACTACCGTAAAAGTAGGTAATTGTTTGGATTCGTAATTGCCGGATAGCTCATAAATAATGGGTAATTCGTAGTCAAACCTGAGCTTTTGGAGATTGATATAATTGTCCACTTGAATAAGTTCATCTTTCAATAAACACTCATTTGAGTTGTTATAAATTAAATATCTTGTCATATCCGAGAGCCGCATCACCGCTTCGCCTGCGTTGTCGGATTTTTCTGTAACGAGGGAATAGATATTGTTTAAACTATTAAATAAAAAGTGGGGATTAAATTGCGTTTGTAAATATTGTAGTTGAGCTTCGCGATTTTGAGATTCAAGCAATTTCACTTTTTTATTGTTGAGCATATTATAATCTAACATGAACAATAAAATGCCGAACACCATGTAATATAAAGCATAACTAAAATTGTCGGCAATATAATATTCAACAGTGGTAGTCTCTACATAATTGCTTCTACCTATTAAAATGGGGCATAAGGTTTCTTCTAATAAATACCGGAATGCTATGAAAGCCGGAATTAGCAAAATGAGTGATATGATAAGCTGAGATAATTTTTTAGGATATGTTTTTAGCATTATTAAGCGCACTGACAAAACTGTCGCTGTGATATAGATAAAAGCGGTAATGTCAAATGGAGTGAACCTAAGCGCTCGACTATAATCACGTTGAAGGATTCCATAGTCAATAAAGTTAAAGCCGAATAACAGCATGAAAATGGTTAAACCATAGGCAAACCAAAGTTGTGATTTCGTCATGCGATAAAGGTATTTAAAGAAACCATGATAATTTGTGTTTGTCTGCAAACACCTACAATTTGTCTGCAAACATAATTTACCCGTTTGCCCGATAAATTAACCTGTTGGGCGAGTATAGTAGTAAACGCGTATTTGACATTTTACTTTTGAGGAAAACTATACATTATGCTATTAAAAGGAATCACGTTTTCAATTTGTTTAAGTATAATGATGTTGTCTGTAAATGCACAACATCGTTTAACTGTAGAACAAGCAAAAACACAATCGGACAGTATTTTAAACGGCGACAGAAACTTGCCTCAGATGATGGTTTTGGGGAGTTTCCATTTCGCGTATTACAATTTGGATGCGCACGTAACGAACGATGATGAACAGGTGGATGTTTTATCTGCACAACGTCAAAAAGAAATGGAAGAATTAGTTGCGTATATCAGTAAGTACAAACCAACTAAAATTGCTGTTGAGTCAGGACCAATTACCGGTTATTTGTTGCGTAATTATGAAGAATGGATAGCAGGTAAACGTTCGTTGGGTAGAAGTGAAAC
>DAORKJ010000035.1:0-17433 GCA_035439505.1 Chitinophagales bacterium | reverse complement strand
CTCAAAGATTATTTTATTTATATGAATGATGATTGGGTTTTGGATAAAGGTTATGGCGCTTATCTTACAGGCGACTTTAAGTTAGGCTCATTTGAAGGTGCAGATGCGTTGGCTATGCATTGGTATAGCAGGAACCTCCGAATTTTCCGTAATCTGCAGGAAATTGTTACAAGTCCTGATGATAGAATTTTATTAATTATTGGTGCAGGCCATGCGGGTATTCTGACTCATTTGTTTGAGTGTTCAAATGAATTTGAATTAGTAAAAGTCGGGGAAATAAAATAGCCAGGTAACCGGACATAAAAAAATCCGCTTTAAGCGGATTTTTTTTATGTTGTGTATTATTAATTCATTAATTCGACGCTGCGCTTAACAAATTCGGTAAGATCGGTTCCTTTTAGCATACCTTGTGAAAGTAAAGCAAGGTCGTGAAGTTGTTTAATCGATTGTTCTTTTACAGGTTCTTCCTGTTTTAATATTTTTTGAATAACAGGATGGTTAGTATTTACTACCAGATTATATTGGTCTGGCATTGATGCTGCGAAATCCATTCCATTTAAATGGCTCATTTCTTTCATCCTGCGCATAAATTCCGGTTTGGTAATTGCGACAACATTATCATCTGGAGATTGTGGAGAAAGAACAATTGTGGCTGCATTGGCGTCAGCAATTTTTTCAAATAATTCTTTTAAGGAATTAGATTCTTCTTCACTTAGTATAGATTCTGTTTTTTCGTCTTTATCGATAAGTTTGTCTACAGTATCGGCATCTACACGTTTAAACTGCACCCCGGTCATTTTTTGTTCCATAAAGGAAATAAAATGGTTGTCGATAACGTTGTCGGTTTCCAAAACATCGTAACCACGGCCTTTTGCGGCATCTACATAAACATGGTGGTCGGTGGTATTGTTGGTGTAGAGAGCAATAATATTATTGTTTTTATCAGTCTGTCCGGCTTTGATATGTTCTTTGTATTCTTCGAATGTAAAATACTTTTTATCGGTATTTTGTAATAAGCAGAATTTTTCAGCGCGTTCAGCAAATTTTTCATCGCTTAACATACCGTATTTAATAATAACATTGATGTTTTCCCACTTGTTTTCAAATTCAGCCCTATCCTTTTTAAATGTTTCTTCCAGTTTTTCAGCCACCTTTTTGGTGATGTAATTATTGATTTTTTTTACATTTTGGTCGCTTTGCAAATAACTTCTCGACACGTTTAACGGAATGTCCGGCGAATCGATAACACCATGTAAAAGGGTTAACCATTCTGGCACAATTTCTTTTACCTCATCGGTAACAAAAACCTGATTACTATATAGTTGGATTTTATTTTTTTGAATTTCGTAGCTCTTTTTAATTCGAGGGAAATATAAAATACCGGTTAGGTTAAATGGATAATCAACATTTAAATGAATCCAAAATAAAGGTGCTTCAGTATAAGGGTATAATTCGTTGTAAAAGTTTTTATAATCCTCATCTTGTAACTCTGCCGGTTTTTTTGTCCATGCCGGAGATGGGTTATTAATAATATTAGGAACGGTTACAGTGGTATCAGTTCCTTCCTCTTCACCTTTAACAGTTTCTTCTTTAACACCAAATTGAATTTCAACAGGTAAAAATTTACAATATTTGTTGAGCAGGCCTTCAATTTTAGCATCTTCAAGGAACGACTTGTTTTCCTCATTTATAAATAAAATAACATCTGTCCCTCTTTCCGCTTTTTCCCATGGTTCAAGTGTAAATTCGGTGCTTCCATCGCAAGTCCAGCGAACAGACTCTGCATTTTCTTTTCCCGACTTTGTAACAAGCATAACCTTATCGGCAACCATAAATGCACTATAAAAACCTAATCCGAAATGTCCGATAATACTTTTGCCATCATCCAGGCCTTTATATTTTTCTAAAAACTCGCTAGCGCTGGAAAAAGCTACCTGATTGATATATTTTTTCACCTCTTCTGGGGTCATCCCAATACCTTTATCGGAAATGGTTAGGGTGCCTGCATCTTTGTCGATACTGATACTGATATTGGTTGAACCAATTTCACCGGAAATTTCACCTAGTGAGGATAGTTTTTTTAACTTTTGGGTAGCATCAACAGCATTTGATACCAATTCGCGTAAGAATATTTCATGGTCGCTGTATAAGAATTTTTTAATAATCGGGAAAATGTTTTCCGTTTGAACAGCTATGGTTCCTTTTTCTATTGACATATTTAGGTAATTTTAAGTAAGACCCCCTTTTCAAACCTTGTGCCATGAGGTTAAGGCTGACAATTTGTCGCTGAATTCAAGCGTTTTTAGCTGGAATTGGCTAAATTTACCCCCTTGTTGATAGGAACAGATAATGGCAGGATTAAATCGCACATATATTCAAAAAACTAAAGCGGAGATTGAGGAGTTATTGCATACGTCCTGGGATTTGGTGTCGAAACGCAATTCTGAAATCGAAAACTATTCGAAAAAGGCTTTAAAATTAGCTGATTCGATAGACTCAAATAATTACAGAGGGTTGGCCATTATTGAATCAGCTTTGTTTGAGTGTTTGGTTAAAAATAATTACTATCAATCTATCAAACTTTGCACAGAAGGGTTCGACCTGATGAAAGGCGAATTTAAAAAGCGATATGCTCCCTATTTCCATTTAAATTTAGGCAGGAATTATCATTTTTTAGGTGATAATGTTTTAACCCAAAAACATTATCTGGAAACCATTAAATTATTAGAACATCGCCCTGATAAAAATTATTATGAAAAAAGATGGCTGTCGCATACCTATTACAATATTTTTATTTTATTTAATTTTTCCGGAGCTGAATTTGCTCAAAGTGAGTATTTGGAAAAAGCCTTAAAAGCATATCAGGAAATTGAAGATTTAGGTGGTATTGCTAATTGTTATAATTCGTACGCAGTTTATTATTTCAAAAAAAATGACTTACAACCTGCGCTTGAATATTTATTAAAAGCAAGAGATTTAGCATTAAAAGAAAACTCCATTTCTTTTTTATCCATTTATTGCTCTAACATCGGTTTGGTATACACTAAGCTTGGGAATATTGAGCTTGCAGATTCGTATTTTGAAATGGCGCAGGCTTACGACCGCGAAATAAACAGCACTTACCATTCGGCGCATACGCATAACCAAATGGGTGAAGCACATGCTATTCAAAAAAATTACCAAAAAGCCATCGAGCATTTTAAAGTAGCAGAAAAGTATTTTGAATCAGTTGGGGTAAAGAAGTCGTTATCCACTTTATACGATAATGTTTCCTTAGCATATTTAGGTATGGGCGATTTTGAAAATGCGTATACTTATCAAAAGAAATATTCCGATTCATTAAAAGATTTATTTAACGATGAAAAAACGTTTGCAATAGCGCGTGCACGAAACGAATATGAATTGGAAATTAAAGAGCAGGAAGCACAAATTTTGCGTTCTAAAAATGAGCAGATTGCCAAATATGCGAATCAATTAGAATTTTCCAATAATGAGTTACGCCAATTCGCTCATGTTGCCAGTCACGATTTACGAGAGCCACTACGTATGGTTTCGTCGTATGTGCAATTATTGGAAAGGAGTTTAAAAAATAAACTCACCGATGATGAAAAAGATTTTATGCGGTTTATTGTAACGGGAACTCATACCATGCAAAACCTCATAAGTGATTTGTTAACCTTGTCTGGTATCAGCTTTGTTCGATCAGCAAGCCCTGTTGATTTAAATAATGTTATGAAAACGGTTGTTTCAACCCTCAAAACTCAAATTGAAGAGAAGCAGGTAATAATCAACTATTCATTACTTCCCACGGTAAAAGGTGATGAAACGCATATGATGCAATTATTTCAAAACCTGATATCCAACGGGATAAAATACAATAAAAGTGAACCACCTATTGTAGATATTTCTTTTAATCTTACCGGAAAAAAATATCATTTTGCTGTTTCAGATAATGGTATTGGCATACCTGATGAATTTGTCGAAAAAATATTCCTCATTTTCCAGCGTTTACATTCTCGTGATGAGTATTCAGGAACGGGCATCGGACTGGCAATTTGTAAAAAAATAATTGACCAGGCAGGTGGAAAAATATGGGTGGAACCAAATAAAGGCGGCGGATGTGTGTTTAAATTCACCTTACCGGTTTCTCAGGGTAATAATGTTTAATGCCATTAAAAATGGGCATACTTGTTGTAATATAGCGTATATGAAATTGAAAATCAGTTACTTATTTTTAATTATAGGGTTAACATTTGTTTTCACTTCTTGCGCAACCTCCAAGGAAATGGAATATAAAGGATTTGAAAATTTTGCGGTTAGTGGAATTACTTCTCAGCCTAAAATGAATGTTGATGTGACACTTTATAATCCTAATAAATTCGGTGCTACACTTAAAACAATGGAGTTTACTGTTTTAGTTAATGACAAGCCGATGGGAAGTGGTGGCATTTTAGAACCTATTAAAGTGAAAAAACAAACGGAATTTATTTTGCCGGTTGAGTGTTCTACATCATTAGATAAAATGGGTGGACTGTTAGCAGCCGGATTAAAATCCTATTTAGGTGAAGAAAAAGTGCCAGTAGGATTGGAAGGTGCGATAACAGTGCAGAAATTTTATTTCTTCAGAAAGACCTATAGTTTTAAGTTTACCGATGAGCTTGATATTAAAAAAATAATGGGTAATTAAACTTTTTCGAGATAAGCTTTAGGGACAGATAATCGTAAAATCTGATTGATTACTTCGATACGCACAATAAAATGATTTTCATTTTCTATTTCCAGTAATTCGCCCTGGTATCCTTTCAACGGACCGAAATTAATAACAACCTGTTCGCCTTTTGAAAAAGTATCAGTTGAAGCAGATACGGGTAATCCAGATTCTAAAAAAGTGCGAATATCTTCGATTTGTTTTTCAGGGACTACCGCAATTTTTTTCTCCTGATATATAAAATTAACAACACCTTCCACCATACGCACTCTGGTATAATCGTCGCCTGATAGTTGTAAAAAAATATAACCATTAAACAGCGGAACCTGAACAGTTTTTTTTCTATCGCTCCATTGACGTACCGTTTTAATTAATGGAAGGAAAGCCTGAATACCCATGCGGTCTAATCGTTCTTTTACTTTTTTTTCGCTGCGTGATTTTACATATGCAACATGCCAAAGCAAAGGAGAAACTGGATTTTGTGTATCGGGATTGGCTGCCATTTACAATTATTTATTTTTTAATAAATAATCAGGTCGTTGCGTGTAAATTCTTTCGATTACACTCACAACTAATTTGCCTTCTTCAGCAGTAGTGGCAATTGCGCCATTATTATCGAGTACATCTACAATATTATCAATAATAAAATGATGATTTGCAGCTGAGCCGATATACGGGCCATAATTGTTTGGAGCGGCAGTAGGTTGTATTTCAGGCATGGTATAATTTTCAACATGACAATATTTAACTTCATTCATATATTGTCCGCCAACTGCAATTGTTCCTTTTTCACCTATGATGCGAATACTGCTTTCGAAGTTTTGTTGATACACTGACGATGAATAATGCATACTGCCAATTCCGCCATTTTTAAATGAAAAAGTAATATTTCCTGAATCTTCGAAATCGGTTAATGATTGATGATTAAAATCCGCAAATTGTGTTTGAATATTTTCTATATCACCAAACAGCCAAACCATGGTGTCGATGAAATGTGAAAATTGCGTAAATAATGTACCTCCGTCTAATTCATTTTTCCCATGCCAGGTGTTTTTGTGGTAATAACGTTCATCGCGATTCCAAAAACAATTTACCTGCACCATATAAATTTGTCCCAATCGGTTTTCTGTAATCATATTTTTCAACCAAACGGATGGTGGAGAAAAACGATTTTGCATTACACAAAATATCGATTTATTGTGAATAGCAGCATTTGCAATAATACTGTCGCAATCGGCAACAGTTAATGCCATGGGTTTTTCAATTACCACATGTTTTCCGGCAAGTAAAGCTAAATTAGCATGTGTAGCATGTAAGCCATTTGGTGTGCAAATATGCACAACATCAATATTTTTTTCTTCGCTGAGTAATTGTTGAATGTCACTATAAAATTTACCCGGAAATTTGTCAATGTTTAATTCTTCCTTAGGTTGTATATCACACAAAGCAACTAATTGAGTGCGGTTGTTGCGCAAAATCATTTCTGCATGTCGCTTCCCAATATGACCACATCCAATTACAGCACAATTTATTTTGTTTTCAATCACGTGTTATCCAATTTTACTTACACGATTATTTGTTAATTGATACGAAGCGCCTGAAATTGCACAAGTCGCTTTTCCATTTTCATCAAAAAGTAATTTCGCTCCGTGTTCACTCATCCATCCCTGTTGTTTTGCAGGATTACCGGTAACTAAAGCGTAGTCCTCAATACTTTTAGTAACAACTGCACCTGCGCCGATAAATGCATAAGCACCAATCGTAATTCCACAAACAATAGTTGCATTAGCACCAATGGTTGCACCTTTTTTTACTAAAGTAGATTTGAATTCATTTTTGCGTTCAATGGCACTTCTGGGATTAATCACATTGGTAAATACCATACTTGGCCCTAAAAAAACATCATCTTCACAAACAACCCCTGAATAAATAGATACATTGTTTTGCACTTTCACGTTAGCACCAAGCCGAACATTGCCGGCAACAAAAACATTTTGACCAATGCTACAATTGTTGCCAATTACAGCTGAAGACATAATATGTGTAAAATGCCAAATTTTTGTGCCTTCTCCAATTTTGGCACCTTCATCAACAATCGCCGATTCGTGAATGAAATAATTGTTATTTGTCATAATCCCGGTTAGGGCAAAGATAAGTGTTTACACAGAAGCATTATCTTCGCAGCAGAATGAACCGCTCTGCCATCAATACTACCTTGTTGTTTGCTGCAATCACGCTTATTTTTGGTTCATGTAAAAAAGGATTTGAAGGCACGGAATTGGGCAATATTGCACCCGAAACTTATTTGGTTACCGATACCATTATCCGGTTTGGTGATGACCGCCTGGAGAGTGAGGTAACATTAAAATGGTGGAGCGATGATGAAGATGGGTTTATAACAGGTTATGAATATACTTTTGACCCTATCATTTCGGAGGCAACGGTTTGGAATTATACAGAAGCCCAGGACAGCACATTTATTTTAGCGCCCCCTGCCGGAGAAGATTCTGCTGATTTTGTATTTCAAATTCGTTCCATCGACAATAAGGGCATAAAAGACCCAACACCTGCCAGGTTGGTAATTCCGGTAAAAAACTCTCCACCTGAAGCACAATTTTTAGCCGGTTTGGTTTCTCCTGTTAAGTCGTTCCCTGTGTTAAAATATTTTTGGTCCGGCACAGACCCTGATGGAGCAGAAAACTTATTGCGGTTCGAGTTGTGTTTTAATGATACAACGCAGACACCATATATATTAGACAAAACTGTCACCAGCGCTATTTTTGAGGCAGTAGACCCAACGGCAACCGATATGGTTTGTAAGGTTTACCAAAATGCGGCAACCTTACCAAATGCCACAACCATAGATGGTATGGTTGGAAATGCCTGGAATACCCTCTACATAAGGGCTGTAGACCAAAGTGAAGCTACCAGCTGGTATGTTAAGGCCGATTCTGTTTTTGTGAAAAAAGTGAATAGCACCGTGTTAATGGTAAATGGATATTCAACCCTAACCAACGAAACGTTTTATGCTGCAAGGCTTGCCAATCAAGGTTTTTCGGTGGTTGATACCATACAGATTTTCGAACAATCAGGTGGTAATTATACCCAGCAGTCCGCCGACAACATTACCCAGGCTAAGGTTTTCGACTTATTTGATGTGATTATTTGGTTCAGTAATAGTGCCGATAACTCCTTTTCGTTGGCTCAAAAAACCACCGGCGACTTTTTTAACTCAGGTGGTAAGATGCTGATGAGTGTTTATATATCATCAACTTTTGACCCCTTGAGCAATTTTCTTGACTTCACACCAATTGCCGAATTGGTTAATCCGGTTGATACTACCCTGATTTTAGATAATGGTGCACAACTAATTCCTGTTGATGGTTCATGGCCAACATTACAATCAACATCTATTGTCGGCACAGTTAAACCTATCATATTACAAATAGGTGCAACACCATTATATGAGGCAAATTTGACTGCAAAGGACAATATCACTTTAAGTCTCACACCATGGTCAGGTGAATCGGTTGTTATGGCTAAAAAAGAAGATGGTTTTGGCAATACAAATTTTGTGATATCTACCCTTGAGCTGAATAAACTGGATGGCCTAATCAATATTGATGAGTTTTTTCAAAAAGTGATAATTGATGAGTTTGGATTCTGACAAAAAAATTCGTCTTGCCATATTTGCTTCGGGCGCAGGTTCTAATGCTGAAAATTGTCTTCGGTTTTTCCATCAACATCCAGACATAACAATACCATTAATTGTTACCAATAACCCGAATGCAGGTGTCATAGCTATTGCTGAAAAGTATGATGTGCCTTGTCGTATTATTACCAATAAACAGTGGCAGCAACCTGAAAACGGGCTCGCTGTATTAGCCGAATTTGCTATCGACTTTATCTTGCTGGCAGGTTATCTGGCGCTGGTTCCAGGGGAATTAATCAGGAAATATCCGCATCGTATATTCAATATTCATCCTGCACTTTTACCTGATTTTGGTGGGAAGGGCATGTATGGCAAAAACGTACATCAGGCTGTTTTTGACAAAGGCGTTGATGAAACAGGAATTACCGTTCATGAAGTAGATGAAGTATATGACGAAGGAAGAATTTTATTTCAAATTAGTATTGACATCTCCCCAACCGACACCCCTGAAAGTATTGAAAGAAGGGTAAGAGAATTGGAATATGCCTATTTACCCGGCATAGTGGAAAAACTGTTGCTAAATAATATTTAAGCGCATTTCTGATGAATATCATCCTGGCTTTACTTCAAGTATTGATTGCTTAAGGGTAACTTTGCGGCATAATAAATTATTATAGTATGCACGCTCCAATTAAGATTAAATCAGCCTTAATTTCTGTTTTTTATAAAGACCAACTTGAACCTGTTATTCAAAAATTGCATGCGTTGGGAGTAGTATTATATTCCACCGGTGGCACACGTGAATTTATTGAAAAATTAGGTGTACCGGTATTAGCTGTGGAGGATTTAACTACCTATCCGAGCATTCTTGGTGGCAGGGTTAAAACCTTACACCCAAAGGTTTTTGGAGGAATTTTAGCCCGTCGTGAGCTCAAAGAAGACATGGCTCAGCTGGCTCAGTATGAAATCCCTGAAATAGATTTGGTTATAGTCGATTTATACCCTTTTGAAGAAACGGTAAAAAGTACGACGGTTGAAGCTGATATTATTGAGAAAATTGACATTGGAGGTGTATCGTTAATACGTGCAGCAGCTAAAAACTGTAATGATGTTTTAATTATTGCATCAAAAGATGATTATGCACCATTATTAGAAATGCTCAACGAAAAAAATGGTGAAACCAATTTCGGGCAGCGTAAATATTTTGCAAAACGCGCATTCGAAATTACTTCTCATTATGATGATGCTATCTATACCTGGTTTAACCACAACGAAAATTATGGAGTGCGTTATACACCTAAAATAGCCATGCGTTATGGAGAAAACCCACATCAGGATGCCGCTTTTTATGGCAAACTGACTGATGTATTTGAGAAATTACATGGCAAAGAAATATCTTATAACAACTTGGTTGATATTGAAAGTTGTGTGTATTTGATAGAAGAATTTGCAGAAACAGCAAAAAAAGGCCTCAGCACATTTGCTATTATAAAGCATACTAATGCATGTGGCTTAACTACTGCCAAAACCACAGAAGAAGCGTGGGACAAGGCATTGGCGGCTGATCCGGTATCTGCTTTCGGAGGCGTGCTTATCTGCAATCAAATTATCGATTTAGCTACGGCTTATAAAATAAATGAATTGTTTTTTGAAGTTTTAATCGCACCTGCATTTGAACATGATGCATTGGTGGTGTTACAAACTAAAAAGAACAGAATTATACTCAGACAAAAAATGTTTGAATTTCCGGCTAAGCAATATAAGAGTATGTTGAATGGTGTGCTTGTTCAGGACCGCAACAACAAGGCAACAGCTTTGCAAGAGTTAAAGTATGTTACTGAGGTTAGACCAACAGATGCACAATTGCAAGACTTATTGTTTGCAGAAATTGCTGTTAAACATTTGAAATCAAATGGTATTGCATTGGTAAAAAATGGTCAAATGATAGGATGTGGTACAGGACAAACTTCAAGGGTAGATGCTCTTAATCAGGCCATTAATAAAGCGCGCAGTTTTGGTTTCGATGTGAGTGGCTCGGTGATGGCTAGTGAGGCGTTTTTCCCTTTCCCTGATTGCGTTCAAATAGCCCATGAGGCGGGCATTTCAGCCGTTATTCAGCCGGGAGGCAGTATTCGGGATAAGGACTCGGTGGACTATTGTAATGAACATCAAATGGCCATGGTATTGAGTGGAACACGACACTTTAAACATTGATATAACGAGCAATAAAATTGATAAACCGGTAACCAGCAAGTGCCGGTTTTTTTGTCTTGTAAAATTATTACAAGTTGAAATGAAATATACCCAAACAATAATGAGTTATATGCTGCAATAATTGTTTGCATTATCACTTACAAAAACTTAAAATGTTCGTGTAAAAAAATAATTATTAAAATAATGCGCTTAGTATTTTTAGTATTGAAAAAAAATATTGAAGTTTGTATAACAATTTATTGATTTTTCCCGCGCATATCCTTAACAAACTTTAATTTTGCACCTTTAGGTACATTTAAGAAACAACCATGGGTATTTTTAACTTTCTCACTCAGGAAATAGCAATCGATCTCGGTACGGCAAACACGCTTATCATAGCACATGATAAAGTGATGGTTGACGAGCCATCCATTGTAGCTATTGACCGTAAAACAGAAAAAGTGATTGCTGTTGGCAAACGCGCCATGCAAATGCACGAAAAAACCCATGAGAATATCAAAACGATTCGACCGTTGCGAGATGGTGTTATTGCTGACTTTCAGGCTGCAGAATCGATGATTCGCGGGATGATAAGTATGATTTTCCCCAAAAACAAGTTGTTCAAACCGTCGTTGGTGATGGTTATTTGTATCCCTTCAGGCATTACAGAAGTTGAAAAACGAGCAGTAAAAGATAGTGCTGAACAAGCAGGAGCACGAGAAGCTTATCTGATTCATGAGCCAATGGCGGCAGCGTTAGGTATTGGTTTAGATGTACAGGAGCCTGTCGGTAATATGATTATTGATATTGGAGGTGGAACAACAGAAATTGCTGTCGTAGCACTTTCAGGTATTGTTTGCGACCAGTCAATACGCGTTGCGGGTGATGAATTTACAGCTGATATAGTGGATTATATGCGTCGTCAGCACAACTTGCTGATTGGTGAAAGAACAGCGGAAGCCATCAAAATAAATGTAGGCTCAGCTTTAACTGAGTTAGATGAAGCCCCTGAAGATTACCAGGTGAGTGGTCGTGACCTAATGACAGGTATACCTAAACAACTAGTAGTTACCTACTCCGAAATTGCACATTCTCTCGATAAGTCCATTTCAAAAATTGAAGAGGCTATTCTCAAAGCACTTGAAACTACTCCTCCAGAGTTGGCAAGTGATATCCAACGCAATGGAATTTACCTCACAGGCGGCGGCGCTTTATTGCGTGGTCTCGATAAACGTATCAGTCAGAAAACAAAACTGATGGTGCACGTTGCTGATGACCCACTTAAAGCAGTTGTTCGTGGAACAGGTATTGCATTGAAAAATCGTGAACAATATGCAGCATTGCTAATGAGTTAATTCCCCGGATGAATAATGCGTAGTTTCTTTTTATTCATCATCCGTCACTATGCCGTTTTTCTTTTCGGTTTACTCGAATTAATATCGTTGTATTTTGTATTTACCTACAATAATTTTCACAATACTTTTTTTATTAATTCGGCAAACGGTGTTTCAGGAAATGTATTAAATACCTATGGCAATTTTCAAGAGTATTTTTCGCTGAAAGAAGTGAATGATAGTTTAATGCATGAAAATGCCCTTTTGCGTGAGCAATTGTTGTTAAGTGCCTTACCCGATTCTTCATCTGTTTGGGTAAAAGACAGTTTGGGCCAACCCCTATATTCTTATATACCTGCTGAGGTAATTGGTAATTCATTCACTGAGCCTAATAATTACATCACCCTAAACAAAGGAAGTAATGATGGTATACGCGAAAATATGGGTGTAATTACTTCAAGCGGAATTGTTGGACGTGTGGTAAAAGTGTCGCCCAAATTCAGTGTAGTAATGAGTGTATTACATAGTCAGTTTGTTAGCCGTGTGGCTGTCCAAAAAAATAATTCCCAAGGTCGTTTAACCTGGGAAGGAAAATCGCCGACACATATTAGTGTTATTCAGGTTTCAGAACCGGGAACATTAAATAAAGGAGATAGTGTGGTGACTACTAAAATTTCGCCTATGTTTCCACCTGATATTATGGTGGGAACCGTTGAAAGTTTTGGGAAAGACCCGGGAAGTAATTATTACACACTTAATGTTCGTTTATCGACTAAATTCAGTTCGCTGCAATTTGTATATGTGGTAAACGAATTATTACAAAAAGAAAGAACCGATTTAGAAAACAGCGCAATGGATGCAGGCAATTAATTGGATATTGAGGCTTGTGGGGCTAATCTTTTTGATTTTGTTCCAGGTGCTTGTGCTGAATAAGCTCAATGTAAGCACCTATATACATCCGTATGTATATCCGATGTTCATCATATTGCTGCCATTTGAAACTCCGCGCTGGTTGATACTACCATTGGCATTTGTGGTTGGATTTTCTATTGATATGTTCAATAACACAGCAGGTATGCATGCTGCAGCTTGTGTGTTTATTGCTTATGCACGCCCTTGGCTGATAAAACGTTACACGCCAATTACAGGTTACGAAAATGTAAATGCTCCTTCTTTATCGGAACTAGGTGTGGTATGGTTTGCGTTGTTTACACTAACCGTAATTTTTATTCATCATAGTATCTATTATTTTTTACAGGTATTTTGGATGAATGATGTGGGATATTTATTATTAAAAATATTTTTAAGTACTTTAGTATCTACATTATTAATTGTAATTTTTGCTTTCTTGTTTGCTAAACGAAAAGTAAAACGTTAATTACAATTAATTCTGTAACAATACTGATGGTATTGTAAAAACATTTTCGAAATTTGTATCCGGAATTCGGAATCGGCAATCAACTTCACAGGCAATTTAATTTATGGCAATTATCGATAATACAAAATCTCGCAGTTATGTTATACAAGGCATAATTGTCGGCATTTTTGTCATCTACCTGATTCGCCTTTTTTATCTTCAGATAATTGATGATACCTATAAACAAATTGCCGACGACAGAGGGATTAGGAAAGAGCAGGTAGACCCTGACAGGGGGCAAATTTTCGACAGGACAGGCAAACTGATAGTGTATAATGAGCCAAGTTATAAATTAATGGTAGTGCCTTCGCAGGTAGAAAAAATTGATACCATTAGATTTTGTGAAATTATAGGCATTGATAAAGAGCAGTTTATCAAAAAAATGAAAGATGCCAAATCATTTTCACGAGTGAGGGAAAGTGTTTTTTTATCGCAAATTTCAGCTGAAGAATTTGGCCGCATTGAAGAGTATTTATATGAATTTAAAGGATTTTATACCGCAATTAGTCCGGTTCGGAAATACGCATATCCGTCTGCAGCCCACTTGTTAGGTTATGTTGCTGAGGTAGATTCCAATGATATTAAAAAATCGAATGGCTATTATCGAAATGCCGATGTAATTGGAAAAAGCGGCGTTGAAAAAAGTTATGAAAATTTGTTGCGCGGACAAAAGGGATATAAAAACATAGTAATTGATCGTTTTGGCCGTGATGTGGGCAGACTCAATAATGGTAGCGAAGATATTGCTCCTATTGCCGGAAAAAATTTAACGCTGACTATAGACATAGAGTTACAAACTTATGCGGAACAACTTATGGCAAACAAGCGAGGAGCTTTGGTTGCCATTGAGCCTTCGACAGGTGAAATTTTGGCATTAGTAAGCACACCATCATATGACCCCAATATGTTGGTTGGAAGTGCAAGAACAAAAAACTTTGCAAAACTGGCATTAAATAAAGAAAATCCTTTGAATAACCGAGCGTTAAGCGGTTATTACCCTCCAGGGTCTACGTTTAAGCCTGTTATGGCGGCGTTAGGGATGGATATTGGTTCACTCACTTCCGATCAGGGTTATAGCTGTCCGGGTGGATATGTAATGAGTGGTCATAAAGTGAATTGTCACAATCACCCATATGCTTCCAATGTAGAATTAGGTATTGGGCATAGTTGTAATGCCTATTTCTGTTATACATTCCGATATTTTATGGAAGCGCATGATTCACCTGAGGAAGGTATGCGCGATTTTAACGAACATCTTGCGTTATGGGGAATTGGCACTAAAACCGGAGTGGATTTACCTAATGAAAGAAATGGTAATGTGCCTGATGCAGAAGATTATGATAAAGTTTATGGTAAAGGAAGATGGAAGGCATCTAATTGTGTAACATTGGGTATTGGTCAGGATAAATTAATTATTACACCATTGCAATCGGCTAACTCCATGGCGATTATCGCAAACGGTGGTTTCTTTTTTACACCTCACGTATTAAAATACGCTGAAGATGCTGATACGATATTAAATAAATTTAAAACAAGAAGAGAAACCGGTATTCCTGATAGTATTTTTCCATTTGTGCAACATGGAATGGCAGGAGCCGTAAATTTTGGTACCGCAAAAATTGCAAAGGTGGATTCCATTCAGGTTTGTGGTAAAACAGGAACTGCAGAAAATCCGCATGGTAAAGACCATAGTTGGTTTAGTTGTTTTGCCCCGGAAAAAAATCCAAAAATTGCGGTGGCTATCATTATTGAAAATGGTGGTTGGGGTGCAAGTTATGCGGCACCAATTGCCAGTCTCGTAGTTGAAAAATATGTTAACCGAACTATCAGTGAAAAACGCAAACCTTTAGAAGAACGTATGATGAAAGCGGTATTAATTGATGCACCTGAATTACTTCCACAGCCGGAACAAAAAACTCCGGTTGACAGCAATAAACAAAAAATTACCGCACAAGCAGCAATTTTACCTAAAAAGCAATGAGAGAAAAAAAATCCATTATGCAAAATATTGATCAGTTCGCTATCGGACTGTATTTTGCATTATTGGTAATTGGTTTGCTCACTGTATTTGCGGTAAGTTACGACCCGGAAACAAGTCGCTTTTTTAATTTTTCGCAAACACATGGCAAACAAATGGTGTGGATGTTTATTTCACTCATTGTTGGATTTAGTATATTAACTTTCGACAGCACTTTTTTCACCAAATTCGCCATGATTTTTTATGCTGTTACACTTGGCATTTTTATTCTTACTTTTTTAGTCGCGGTTGATATTAATGGTGCGAGAAGTTGGTTGCAGGTGGGGTCATTTCAATTTCAGCCTGCAGAATTTGGTAAAACAACAACCGCTTTAATGCTTGCCAAATTTATGAGTATGATTACCGGGCAGGCGCGTACATTTAAAAATAAATTAATTGCCTATTTAATTCTTGGTGTTCCAATGGGCATTATCGTATTGCAAAGTGACGTGGGTTCTGCAATGGTATATGGTAGTTTGGTATTTGTTATTTATCGCGAAGGATTTCCGGTTTATGAAGTTTTATTTGTCTTGTTTATAGGATTATGTTTTGTGTTTTCAATGATTTTTGGAGGAGACCCTGTTGCTATTACATTGTCTATTGCCATCTTGATTTATGTCGGCTTTAGTTCATTAAAACTTATACGAAAAGAAAAAGTAAAAGGTATTGCATTTCTTGCCACATTTGCAGGCGCAATTTTATTGTTTTTATTAGGAGGCGAAGTAATGTCTTTGAACATGTATCTGATATACGCAGGTACAATCGGACTACTTTTTGCCTCATGGTATATGGTTCGGAAAATAAAATATTTTAAAATTTGGTGGCCGGTTGTAATTTATGTGGCCTTATTAGCTTTTGTCATTTTCGGTGTTAAGTATATTACTACTAGTTTGTTAGAAGATTACCAAGTGCAAAGAATTGAAACATTATTAGGCATGTCGGATAATGCCGATGCTGAATATAATGTAACACAAAGTAAAATGACGATTGGTTCAGGTGGTGTTGCAGGTAAAGGTTATTTGCAGGGAACATTAACACAATCGGAACAAGTGCCGGAACAAAGTACAGATTTTATTTTTTGCACCATAGGAGAGGAGTTCGGATTTCTTGGTACATTTGTTTTTCTGGTTGTGTATTTGTTGTTTTTGCTGCGCATTATTTTTATTGCCGAACGTCAGCGCTCACCATTTTCAAGGGTATATGCCTACTGTGTTGCCAGCTTTTTCTTTTTACAAATTATGATAAATGTAGGAATGACCATCGGTCTGATTCCTGTAATCGGTATACCACTTCCGTTTATTTCATACGGAGGTTCATCTGTGCTCGCGTTTTCTATATTAGTATTTATTATGCTTCGTTTAGACGCAGATAGGTTATTGATTTTGCGCTAAGTTTATTTATAAAACATCCACTTAAATACTTCTTTCACCTTAATTTTTTTACCATACATCAAGATAGCAGTTCGGTAAATACGTCCTGCCAAAAAGGTGGTAAAAATAAATCCGCCAAATAACAATACAATTGATAAAACAATTTGCCATGTCGGAACACCAAATGGAATTAATGCAGGCATTACAATTGGTGATGACAACGGAATAATAGATGCCCAAAATGCAAGCGGTGTATGCGGTTGTTGCACTACTGCCATCATAATAAAAATGGAAATCAAAATTAACATGGTTACCGGGAATGCAAATGTTTGCACATCGCCCTCTTCATCACCGGCAAGGGAACCTATTGCAGCAAACAATGAAGCATAAATAAAATAGCCACCTAAAAAGTAAATAATAAACATACTTAAATAATAACCTATGGGTATGTTTTGCATGCTTTGCATAGCTTCTGTTATAGCATTCATTTCAACCTCACCACTTGATGCGCTCACTTGTTGTAAATCGCTGAGTTGTCCCGCAAAAAGAATTCCGATTATAATATTTAAGATAGTGATTAAAAATCCCCAGGCTACGAATTGTGTAAGCCCAACTAAACCAATTCCAACTATTTTCCCCATCATTAACTGAAAAGGTTTCACACTGGAAATAATCACTTCGATAATACGTGATGATTTTTCTTCCATTACACCCCGCATCACCATAGTGCCGTAAATGAGCA
>DAORKJ010000034.1:24555-33837 GCA_035439505.1 Chitinophagales bacterium | reverse complement strand
CTTACTGATGCATTTAAAGAAAAAGATGTGAATTACATTTTAAAAACATCGGCTGATTTAGGTCATTACGTTGGTGATGCGCATGTCCCTTTACATTGCACTGAAAATTATAACGGTCAATTAACTAACCAAGTTGGGATTCATGGTTTATGGGAGTCGAGAATTCCTGAATTGTTGGGTGAAAATTTCGATTACTTAACCGGCAAGGCAGAATATATTCCGGATATAAATGCAAAGGTGTGGGAAATTATTATGGAAAGCCATGCCTTAGTTGATAGCGTGTTAAATCTGGAAGCAAAACTGAATGCTGAATTTCCTACAGACCAAAAATATAGTTACGAAGCAAGAGGGGCATCAACTGTTCGTGTTTATTCAAAAGCATATACCGAAAAGTATGATGAATTAATGAATGATATGGTGGAAAGAAGAATGCGTGATGCAATTATTGAATTGGGCAGTTTTTGGTTAACCGCATGGATTAATGCAGGTAAACCTAATTTAACTGGTATTGTAATAAGACCTTGGACTGCTGAAGAGTTAAAAGAAATGGAAGACCTTGATAAGTCATACAAAAAAGGTGAATTTAAAGGCCGCGACCACACGGATTAAAATCTTCTTATTTAACTACAATAAAAAAAGCGCACAATCATAACAACTGTGCGCTTCTAGTAATAGGAGCTATTATTTTGTAATCATCAGTTTTTGTTGCACTTCATTGCCATTTGAAGTTAAACGAATAATATAAATACCTGATGATAAATCTTGTGTATTTAATTGAATAGTGTAATTACCCGGAACAGATGGATGTGTTATCGGTGTAAGTGCTAAATTGCCGGTAATATCTGTAATTTCAATTTGTACTGAGCCACTTTCTTTTAACGCATAACTTAATGTTGTGCTATAAGTTGCAGGATTAGGACTCAGTTTCACTGTTCCGAAAATATTTTCTTCCTGAATAGTTGTTGCAGCACAAGCGCCATCGGTGTAAAATACGATACCTGCATAATAAATGGCGTGACAAGAATTGGTATAAGTTATTCCATCGCAACCACAAACCGGTTCGTAAATATCTACACATCCGTGTGTGCTGTCAATTGCAGTTTCGTTAATACACTCATCTCCACCTATAACAACCTCTTCACATTTTTCATCGAAACAATCACCACCTTCGAGACCTATTTGTAAACAGATATTATATACACCTGGTAATTCGAATAAATGGTCAGGATTTTCCGATTCAGCAGTTCCGCCATCACCAAAATTCCAATGATAAATTTCAGAACCGTTTGAATTATTATTTAAAACAATTACCCAACCAGAACCGGTTTCTGTTATAGATGTAACATCAAATTTTGCTTCGCAATCACCACCTTCACCTTCAACATCAATTTCTTCACATTTTGTGCTGATGCAACTATCGGCAGTCACAATAGTTAAACATACTAAATATGATCCTGAGTCGTCATAAGTATGTTCCGGATTTAAAGCATCACTTGTTGCACCATCACCAAAACTCCATGTATAAGAAACAATATCAGAACCGCCACCGTCTGCATTTTCGAAAAATGAAGCGGTAAGCATCTCTGTATCAAATTCAAAATCAGCTTCACAATCTCCTTCGCCACCACCAACAAATAATTCAAAACAATATTCATCCGTACATCCATCGGCTGTAGAAATTACAAGACAAACTGCATACACTCCACTTTCGGTATATAAATGTTCTGCATCAAATGTTTCACCAATTGTTGCATCACCAAAATACCAAGTTGTAGAAGTAATATCAGCAGCTGAAGTTGAAGTATTTTCAAAGTGAACTACCCATCCATCAGGAGTTAATTCAGTTGAAGTTACTACATAACTTGCTGCACAAGTTCCACCTGCTTCTTCCACATTAATTTCATCACAGAATGTACTAATACAACCTTCTGCAGTAATTATGGTAAGACAAACTTCGTAATGATCTTCAACATCATAGGTATGAAAAGGATTCATCGCATCAGAAGTAGCGCCATCACCAAATTCCCAGAAATAAAAAATAATATCTGCACCACCACCATCGGCAGTTTCAATAAAATGAACAGTTAAACCATCGGCATCCCATTCAAAATCAGCATCACAATCGCCACCACCCGCAGCCTCAACTACAATTTCAAAGCAATATTCATCTACACAACCTGCACCTGTTTCAATAACTACACAAACATTATAAACGCCGGCTTCTGTATATGTATGCCAAGGGTCCGAAGCAGTACCTGCAGTTGTTTCTGTAAATGTTGTTCCATCTCCAAAAAACCAGGTATAAGTAACTTCCTCTACTTCAGGGGAAACCATTGCATAAAAATGTTTTGATAATCCGTCTGTTGCTACTACTTCTGCATTAACAGTGCAATCACCCCCAACCCCTTCAACAACAATTTCATTACAAAATTCTGCCACGCATCCGGTTGCAAAATGTACAACAAGGCAAACATTGTAAACGCCTGGTTCAGCATAAGTATGTGTAGGATTTTCTGCGTCTGAAATTGCCCCATCTCCAAACGTCCACATATAACTATCTACATCTCCCGGACCTGGATCAGTATTGCTTGCAAAAAAGAAAGTTGCGCCATCAAATTCATAATCAAAGTTGGCAAAACAATCAGCACCGCCAGTAACCTCAATTGTATAACAAATATCAGCCATGCAACCTTCTGAGGTTATAATTAATAAACAAACATTATAAACTCCTGCTACATCGTAGGTATGCGAAGGATTAGGTAATTCAGACGTAGAACCGTCGCCAAACGTCCATGACCAATCTATTACTTCTCCGGCATCCAAAATGGACTCATCAGTAAATGATGCAGTTAGTCCTGATAAATCAAAATTAAAATTAGCTTCACATTCACCAACCACACCACCAATGACTACCGGTTGACATAACACATCTGTACATTCATCATCCGTCCAAATTTGCAAACAAACTTCATATGTTCCTTCAGCGCTATAAGTGTGTTCTGGATTTTCAGCAGTTGAAGTTTCACCATCGCCAAATTCCCATAAAAATTCTATTACATCCCCTGGTGCTGAAACTGAACCGTCCTCAAAGACGCACAATAAACCATCCGGGAAAAACTCAAAACCTGCGGTACATGAAATAACATCACCTATAGTAACTAATTCACAACGGTTGTCAGAACAACCACCGGTAGTTTCAATTGTTAGACATACTTCGTAAATGCCTGGTTCAGTGAACGTGTGAGTTGGACTAGCTTCAGTAGAGGTAGTGCCATCACCAAATGTCCAAAAATAAGATATATCCCCTGTTTCAGATTCAGAATCATCTATTAGATAAACGGTAGTGCCATCGATTTCAAAATTGAAATCTGACTTACAATCTGCACCATACGCATTTTGGAATGAGAAGGCTGTAACAAGCAAAAAGACGGAAAATAAATATTTTTTCATTGTTGTGCGATTAATGTTGAATAATTAATTGTTTATGTATTAAACCTGTATCAGCAATTATTTGTAAAATATAATTACCTGAAGGGATTTGTTGAGTTGAAATAGTAAATTGATTAGTTGTAAATTGTTGTTGTGCAATTATTTCACCTAACTGGTTAATAATTAAATATTGACCTGTTGTATTTTCAGGCAGTATTACATTTACAGCTTCATGCGCAGGGTTTGGATAAGTAATAATTTGATTGTTTAAGATTTGATCTTGTAATCCGGTAAATTGTAATGCAACTACCGAATCACATCCTGTTTGCACAGGAATACCAACCCCTTTGTGATTAATAACCTGCGGTAATTCAACACAGAAATTTACGGTTGATGTAATTTGATCGTATGTTTTACCGGCAATATTATCTTCCATTACGAAGCTTAATTCTGCGAAATGGTCGTAACCTGTTCTGGTAATTTGATTTATCCTTGTAACTGAAACACTAAGAATGCCATTAAGTGTGTCGTTTTTTTGCAGATATATAATATCCTCACCCGGTGTACCAAGCCAGCCACTGTTGAACGTAACTTTTATGCTATCTTTTTTAATTAATGTTTTATCATATACAATATCAAATGTGGTTCCGTAAATATTTGTCGCCGGAGAACCTGCTGTTCCGAAATTAATTGGCACCACAACCTTACTTCCCGCAGCAATGGTATCAGCAAGCAAATCGATGCTAATTAATGGATCTTCAGGGCCACCAATAAATTCGGTTGGTGAATAAACACCGCGCAATAAACCATAATTATTTACCAATACGGTCGTGTCGGCTGCATTAATTAATCCATCACCATTACAATCTGAAAATTTTGGGTTATTGCCATAAATAATACCTATTGGCTCATCCCATTCATCACAAAATGCCTCATCCCATCCACCATCCGCATCCTCACGGACAGGGCCTTCTAAACCATAATAAACACCAATAGGTAAGAGGTCAATGTAATTACATATACTGTCTCCGTTGGCATCGCCCGGCCAAACACAGCCTTCTTCTCCTGCTACAATTATGGTTAAAATACCAGTGGCACACAAATCATCTTCACCACAAACTTCATAAATCATAAAATCGGTACCAGTAAATGAAGCATCAATTTCGATTGAGTAGGAGCCTTCCGGTAGTGCGTCGTCATCATAATCAATTAAAACACTGGCTGCTCCAACCAAAATATCAGTTTCCAACGATTCACCCGGGTCTACATCAACATCGTTTGCTAACAGGTCGATAACCACAGTGGTGCCTTCACACAAACGAATGGTATCATTGGCAACCTCGGTTACAGTTTGCGCAATTAACCCCTGGTGTGTTAAAACACCGGCAAAACTGAGTAGTGCAGCTACGAGCAACTTCTTTCCTGGTATATTTTTCAAATGCATGTTCAGCCTTTTTAGATAATTCCAATGTAAAGAAACGGCTTCTTTTTCCATAGAAAAAATACATTTTTTCTTATTTTCCGTAATTTCCAAGCTGTTTTTTGGTGATTTTAGTTTCTTTTTTAACTAAAAAATGATATAAAACATTGATAATCAGTACTATATAATATTGACAAGTTTTAATATTTTGCTCCCAAATACCTGATTTTCCGAAAAATAATGGTATTTTTCGGACTGTTTATATGTATAAAAGCAAGATGATAGAAATGCTGAAGCATTTCAGCACAAAAGAACTGAGCAGGTTTTCTGATTACCTGGCTTCACCCTTTTTTAATAAGGATGAAGAATTGCTGGTGTTTTATAATTATGTAAAAAAATATGCTCCCGAGTTTGATGCAAAAAACATTGAGAAGGAACGACTGTTAGCCAAAGGAATACCGGGACTTACGCTCAATGAAAAAAAGATTGGCTATATGATGAGCGATATTGTTGAACACTGCGAAAATTATATCCGTTATAATAATCACTTTGAGGAAGATATTGAAGGTTATGTCCATTTACTGAGCACCTATAATAAATGGGGAACCGATAAATTATTTGAACAAACACTTCGCGAAGCAAGGAATACATTAACAAAAAATCCATTCAGAAATGCGCCGTATTTTTTTAAAGAATATTTATTACAAAGTGAGGTAAATTTATTTTTCGACCGACAAAAAAAACGTGCTTACGATGCCAGTCTGCAGGAAGCTGCTAATTTTTTAGATTTATTTTATATCTCCACCAAACTCAAATACAGTTGTGAACTCATCAACCGGCAAAAGTTGGTTGTTACAGATTATAACTTGCGTTTACTAAAAGAAATTTCAGACCATCTCAAGGAAAATAGTTATGAGGAGTATCCATCCATCACCATCTATTACCAAATTTTAATGACCTTCACTGACACGGATACAGAGGTGCATTTTGAAGAGCTAAAAAAATTGTTAGATGAACACACCACTAAATTCCCTCCTGACGAAGCTCGAGATATGTATGCGTATGCTCAAAATTTTGCCATACGTAAAATAAATGCAGGGGAAAAACGATTTTTAAGAGAGTATTTTGATTTGTCGAAGGCGGCGTTGGAGAAAGAATTACTTATGGTTGATGGTGATTTATCACCTTGGACATTCAAAAATTTAGTTATAGCGGCATTGCGTGTTGGTGAATTTAATTGGGCAGAACAATTTATTAAAAATTATAAAAATCGCCTGAATGAAAAATTCAGGTCGAATGCCTATAATTATAATCAGGGTGCATTATTGTTTTTCAAAGGGCAATATGGTGATGCTTTACGATTAATTAATCAGGTAGAATATACCGACATTTTTTATGCACTGGATACCCGCACCATGCAAATTAAAATATATTATCAACTCGATGAATGGGACCCAATGCAAAGTGCCATTGAGGCATTTAAAGTGTATTTGCGAAGAAATAAAACATTAAGCGAAAATGTAAAATTGTTGTATAACAACTTTTTAAAATACACCGATAAATTATCAAGATTAACAAAACGCGATAAGCCAAAGCTGACCGAGTTGAAACAAAAAATAGAAGAGACGAAACAAATAGCCGATTTAGGTTGGTTGCAGCAAAAAGTAGATGAAAAACTTATTGATAATAAACGCTAACATAAGTTAGTGATGTTGTGCCCTTGAGTTAGCAATAAATTAATAATAAATAAAAAAGCCTTGTTACAATATTGCAACAAGGCTTTTTTAATGATTGTAAGTTGTTATCTGGCAACAATAAATTCTACTGTAAATGTTTTATCCTGTTGTTTTAACTGTCCGAAATAATAACCCTGCTCTAACATACTAATATTGTATGAAAATTCAAGGTAACCATTTTCATCTGTTTGTATAATATCGCTGGTTAAAATTCTACCGGTAATATCGCTAATGGTAAAAGTAGCTTCACCTGGTGTGATATCAAATATTCTGAAATTAGCATATTCGCTCGTTGGATTGGGGAATACACCTAATTGTGAATTTTCATCCATTGTCGTTGCGTCATCCGCAGTCAATCTGTCAAATTGTAAATAATTTACACCACCGGGTAAAAATGTTGCTAAGTGTTCTTTTGTAGCATTATAAGCTGGATCATCAGCTAAATTGTCCCATTCGTAAGGGTCAACATTTCTATTTTTTCCTATGCGATATAATTCTTCCTGAAACACGCTTAATGCTTCATTACAAGCCGGAGCAACAGCACCATTTGTTTGATAACGAATGTAGTGAAACTCATCATCCCGAACACTATATTGAGGAAAACAAAAACCTTCATCATAACCATGTAATTGTAATGACGATACAACCGGTCTGTCCCAAATTACATTTGGATTAGCTAAAATAGGTGTCAGGCTTTTACCATCTAAATATGGGGAACCATCGGGGAAAGTTGGAAGCGTAACGCCAGCCAATTCTAACACTGTTGGCATAATATCTATATTACTTACTACTCGTTTAGTAGTTCTTTTAGCCGGTGTGCGCATATCGGCAATTACCAATGGAATACGTACATCTGTTTCCCACATACATCCCTTGCGCCAATGTGTTTTTTCTCCAAGTGAATAGCCGTGGTCGCTGGTAATAATAAATACAGTATTATTAAATATTTCGGGATGCGATTTAATTTCATTGTAAAATCTTCCTATTTGTGCATCCATAAATTTAATAGATGCTAAATAGGCTATAATACCATTTGCTCTCTCTGATTCCTGAAGGATGAATGTTTTTTCTTCATCTGATAATCCAACTCCAATTGGTGGGGGTGGAACTTCAGCCATCATGATATCACCAAATTGTAAAAAGTCGGGATGCACATAATCTTCTTCATTTAAAACTTTACCAACTAAATCATCGGGTAATGCATCATAATCGCTCCACATTGGGTCTGGTTGAGGTGGCATAACAAGACCATTGAAAGGTGTTGCACCAACGGGGTCGTTGTAGGGTTTATTATAAGGGTCTTGGTAATAATCAGTATTGTAATAGGGTAAAAAATATTTTTCAGGTACATAAAATGGTCCATGCGGACGCTTATAACCAAACGTCAGGAAAAAAGGTTTGTTGCAATAATTTTCCGGATTAGTTGCATAATCTTCAATAAATGCAATTGCAGAATCGGTGATAATATAATCCACCATCTGTGTTTCCAGAGAGTCGGGAATTGGAGTAAAGAAAAATCCGTTTACACCATCATCATTTGCACCACCATAATCTAATATCGGATCCATATCGCCTCCTTGTCCATATGAAAAAGCTTTACTCCATGATAAATCTTTTTCGCAAGCAGGAACATTTGATGTATCGTAATCAGGAAGACCAACATAACAATGCATTACTTTGCTCAGCATATAGGTGTAATAACCACCACTGTCTTTTAATAACTCAGGCATGGTAAACACGGTTGCATTTCCTTTTGCTTCTGTAAAATTTTTACGGAAATTTTTACATCCAATGTCATCATTATTATACACCTTGGTATAGTAAGCATCCTTTCCCGTAATTAAACTTGTTCTGCTCGGCGCACATTTTGGTCCCGCACAATAGGCATTCGTGAAAGTGGTGCCCTTTTTGGCAATTTTCGCAATATTGGGCGTTTTTGCCTGAGGGTGACCATCAAAACCTTGAACATAATCGTTGAGGTCATCAGCAATTATTAATACAAAGTTTGGTTGCGTAGGTGCCTGAGCCTCAATAATTAAGGCACTTATAACCAGGCTGCTGAGTATAAATATTTTTTTCATCGTGGTAATTAAGTGGTATGTGTTATGAGTGTTAATTGTTGAAATTAGTTGTTTTTTGGCAAAAATATATTTTTTCGGAAAAAAATTAATTGCCCAAATTGCGCATATTGGTAAGCACAATCTCTAAGTCGTCGGTTACGCGGTAGTCTCTTGCGTATATGAAGTTTAACCGGGTAGCCATTAACTGATTGTCCATTCCTTTATTATGACCATTAACCGGAACCAAAACACCCGGCTTTAATTTTGGTAGTATTGGTGTAGTCCCGCCGGGTAATTGTTTCCCGTTTTCACGGAAATAACCCACCCAACTTTTAGAGTTGGCAAAAACAGCAAAAATATTGCGCAAAAATCCTGATTTATTTCTCACAACAAATAACAAAACAGGTGCACAAATCAATACTAAAAATGATATACCTATATCAAATAATCTTTTTGCCCTTTTACTTTCAGGCTGGGTAATTTTTAGTTGAATATCTACCGTATAAATATCACCTGCCGAGTTTTTTGAATTGCTGCCAATAATACTCAAACTTTGGTCTGGTATAATTTTAAAATCAATTAGTTCACCCAGGCTTACCATCTGACTGATAATATCTTGGCTACTAATATCTTTGGC
>DAORKJ010000034.1:9138-24455 GCA_035439505.1 Chitinophagales bacterium | reverse complement strand
ATAAAATGTAGTGTAGAGCGAACTGCAATTAGTAATGCTGTATTAAAGGCAGCTCCGGCAATAATCATCCCTCGAGAAAATCGATACGCTTCCGGTAAAAATCCATATACAGCAGCAATTACGATAGTGCCCCAAAACATGCCCCTTACTATCCTTGAAATATTAGTTGACCTGTCGTACCCACCACCAACAAATATGGCTAATATCCAAATAACGATATAAAGTGGAATATTTATCAGCAAATAATTAATCGGATATTCACCGCCTTCTATATATTTTACATAATACTCCCAATATTCCTTAACCAAATACATTCCTCCTAAAATGATAATGGCATCTAAAAATGGAAGTGCAATTTTTTGTAATATCCTGACAATGGTAGCAATTAAAGCTCTGAAATAAATAGCGATGTTGAGCAGCGAAACAAATATGCCTGCTCGCCTTCCTGTAAAATGTTTATTGGCAAATATTTTCATTGCATTATAAAACATTTTCACATAATTAAAACTCGCTTTTTTGGTACTCTCACCTTTGTAATGGATTATTCGTGTATCGGCGAAATAGTAATTTTTATATCCTGCCTGTACAATGCGATAACTTAAATCGATGTCTTCGCCATACATAAAAAATGCCTCGTCCAAATATCCGATTTTATCTAATACTGTTTTGCGTATAAGCATAAATGCGCCCGCTAAAACGTCCACTTCATGCGTTGTATTTTCATCCAGATAACCTAAGTGGTATTTCCCGAATATTTTCGACTTCGGAAATATATTTGCCAAGCCAAAAGCCTTGTAGAATGCCACTTCAGGACTGGGGAAAGCGCGTTTGCTTTCAGGTAAAAAATTGCCTTTTCCATCAATCATTTTCACTCCGAGCCCACCTGCATCAGGTCGGGCATCCATAAAGGCTAAACATTTTTCAAATGTATCTTCTTCAACCACCGTGTCCGGATTAAGCAATAAAACATACTTACCATTTGCAATGGTTATCCCCTGATTATTTGCTTTCGAAAATCCGGTGTTTTCTTTATTGGCAATAATATGTATCGGTGTTGTTGATTTTCCGCTATCAATAAACTTTTGTGTAATGAATTCCACACTACCATCAACAGAATGATTATCAACAATAATAATTTCCGCAGCAATATTTTCACAAGCCTTAAGTGCTGATAAAACAGCTTGCTCAAGAAAATACTTGACATTATAATTAACTATTATTACGGATAACTGAATCATTCGTTTTGTTGCATATAGTTTTCAAATGGGCGTCGTGTTGCAAGCGAGCGTGCTAAGGTAAGTTCGTCGGTATATTCCAATTCACCTCCAAAAGAAATGCCTCTGGCAATGGTGGTTATTTTGATTTGTTTATTGGTTATTTTTTTGGTGATATAAAAAATGGTCGTATCGCCTTCAATATTTGGATTCAAGGCCATAATTATTTCATTATAATTACCTGAGTTGGCTTTTTCAATAAGTTTTTCCAAAAATAATTGTTCAGGACCAATGCCTTCCATAGGCGAAATTACACCACCTAAAATATGATATTCGCCAAAAAACTGATTGGTACTTTCAATTGCAATTAAATCGCGCAAACTTTCAATAACACAAATTATCTTATGGTCGCGTTTGTTGTTGCTGCAAATGGTGCATAATGTGCCGGCTAAATCGGAAATATTATTGCAGTTTGGACAAAAATGTATATCCGTTTTAAGTTTTAACATCGCCGAAGCAAATACATCTACATCTTCTTTTTTCTGTTTCAGTAAATGTAAAACAAGGCGTAATGCCGTTTTTTTGCCAATACCAGGTAGTTTGGCAAATGCATTTACAGCTTGTTCCATCCATTGAGAAGGTAAATTCACGCGAGTTGTTTCAAATGGTGATTATAATGTTTTCCCGTTAATACTTATTACTTTACAATTTTCCAGTTTGTTACCATTGGCCACACCTTTCATAATTACTTTGTCGCCAATAGTAACTTTATTGGCATCTGGTATATTGTGCTCCAAAAAATAACATTTTATGCCAAAAGGATCATTATTTAGGCCTTTTAGCGCAAAATAAGTTCCGGTTTCAAAGTCGTTGCCGGTTTCGCTTACGATACCTTCAATTTCTAGGACAAGGTTATCGTATTTTTTCCTATAAAGGTCTTCGTTATTTCTAAATTCCTGTGACATTGTTTCAGCAGAAAGGACAGCGCTGATTTCTGCTGTCTCAATGTCAACTACCATGGCCGATTTTAGCAAGCGGCTGCCACCTGCAATTAAAAGGGCGGCTATAATAAAAGATGCGATAGTTAAAGGAAAAGTTTTACTTTTTGATACATCTTGTGACATGAATTTTTCATCACTTATAACCATGTATCGGCCTGTTTCATACAAATGAAACACAATAGGCAGTGCAAAGCGTCCAAGCATAAAGGGCTCCCAATTGGGGAACAGATTAAATTTAATGATGCCAAATACTGCCCCAGGTATAAGTACCCAAAAAGTGAGGAGAGTAACCCACCCTGCTGTATTCTGCCCTAAATAAAACCTGTCGGCCCCGGCACTTGCGCCTAACAACGACAGTAATAAGCTAATCTTTTTTGATTTCATAGTTTTAACAGCTATCCGCAAAAATAGACACATTTATACGATTTCGCTGCAATGCCGAAAAATGTGACATTTTTGGTTTTAGTTAAAATGGCTATTTTTGCCCCCGGTGTCAACGATTATTGTACAGAGTTCAGCATATTTGTAAGAGCAACAGTAATCCATGATACCACTCAAGTTGATGAAAAGAATAGTACTAATCCTATGTTTGGGGTTGACGTTGAGTCATGCCCATACACAACAGTATGTTGAGGTAGGCGTTTTTGGCGGTCTCAGCAACTACCAGGGCGATTTAGCCCCTGTTGCATTTGTGCCAAAGGAAACTCACGCTGCATTTGGCGCTTTTTATAAGTTCAACTTAAATTATTGGTTTGCCTTTAAAGGAAGTGTTTACAGCGGTTTGATTTCCGGTAATGATGACAACTCAACGGAAGAATGGAAACAGCAGCGTAACCTTAGCTTCCAAACCCCTATACAGGAAGCTTCACTCTATTTTGAACTATTCTTGAAAAAATACAATCCCAACTATAAGTGGAATATCATGTCCCCTTATATTTTCTTTGGTATTTCACTTTACCATTTTAATCCAAGAGCCAATTATATGGGCGTTTGGTACGACCTTCAGCCACTTGGTACCGAAGGTCAGGGCAATCCGGCATATCCCGACAGAGTTCCGTATAAACTTACTCAATATGCTTATCCAATGGGTTTCGGGTTAAAAGGCTCCGTAACCAAATATTGGAATATTGGTTTGGAAATGGGGTATCGAAAAACCACTACCGACTACCTCGATGATGTTAGCACAACCTATATTGCCAAAGAGTTGCTGTTGGCCGACAATGGTGATATCGCATGGCAATTGTCTAACAGGTCTGATGAAATGAATGGCGGTATTGAAATTTTAAGAGATGATAAAAAGTACAGAGGCGATGATACCAATAAGGACTGGTATATCTTTACCGGGTTAACTATTTCACGCAACATTGAAGTGAAAGGCTGGGAATCTAAAAAATACAAAGCCAGCGATAACCCTAAGAAACCGGGCCTTAAAAAATCACGTAAAAAAATGTCTTGTCCGGGTATCAATCAAAAGTTATAACCCCTCCAGAACCACACACTGTTGAATATTTTCGACACCGGACACAATAAAAATGTCATTTTTGAGTTATAATAAACAAGCAATTTTACCAGTTTATCGAACAAAACCTTATTTTTGTTTTAATTAAACAAACCAAGTATCGGATGAAGATTGTCAAACTCCTCGGTTTTATATTCCTTTCTGGTTCATTATCGGCCCAGATGTCCTATTTTGAAATAGGCTTGATGGGAGGCGTGGCTAATTACTACGGCGATATGACCCACGATTATGTGGTGCTTAAAGAATCACATCCTGCTTATGGCGGATTCGTAAAATATAATGTTGATGCCAAAAAAGGCTTCAAATTCAATGTTTATAGCGGAACTATTTCAGCTGCCGATAAAAATAGCGACAGAGCTAATCTTAATGCCAGAAACTTAAGTTTTACTTCTAATGTAACTGAAGTGGCATTTACTTTTGAATATAATTTTTTAGGATATCGTCCTGTTGAATTTAAACAACGTATTTCTCCTTATGCTTATGCAGGTTTGGCTGGGTTTCATTTTAATCCACAAGCTTATTATGAAGGTGAATGGTACGATTTACAGCCACTAGGTACCGAAGGGCAGGGAATGGAGAATTTTCCTTACAGAGATAAATATCGCCTTTATGAGTTTGCCTTTCCTTTTGGAGTAGGAATTAAATTTGCAATGACTGAACGTTGGAACCTTGGGTTAGAATACGGAGCAAGATGGACCTTTACCGACTATCTGGATGATGTTAGTCGCACCTATGTAGACCGCAATTTGCTTATTGAAGCAAACGGTATTGATGCTTATAACCTGTCTAACCGAAGCGGTGAATATTTATTGGGTGAACCATTCGACTACCAAAACAACGATTGGAGAGGTGACCCTACTAATACCGACTGGTATATGTGGTTTGGTTTAACACTTAGCAGAAATATGATTAAAGGAGTGGAAGAAGGTTTCAGAACTTCTACCAAAGATATTTTAGGTTGCCCGGGAACACGTCATATTAATAAACCGAAAAAAAGAAGATAATAGTAGCTATTAAAAATATTAACGGGAGCTTCAGTTTGAACTCCCGTTTTTTTATGTGTATAACCTCCATGTATTTCTTAAACTTTCGACTTATTTTGTCGCCTTAAGTATTTACTGATGTCAACCTGGTTCTTTCTTACGATATTAATTATTTACTTTTTGTGTTTGTTTACCATATCGTGGTTTACATCCCGAAAGGCAAATCAAAATGCCTATTACCTTGGTAACAAATCTTCACCATGGTACGCAGTTGCATTTGGATTAATTGGTGATTCACTCAGCGGAGTAACCTTTGTTTCTGTACCGGGTAATGTTGCTACTCAGGAGTTCGGTTATATGCAAATTGTAATTGGTTATCTGCTTGGATATTTTGTAATAGCTACTGTTTTACTGCCGTTATATTATCGATTAAATTTAACTTCTATCTATACTTATCTGGGGCAGCGATTTGGTAAAAACGCACAAAAAACAGGTTCGTTTTATTTTATTGTTTCACGATTGGTAGGGGCAGCTTTTCGATTATATGTATCGGCAACGGTACTGCAATTATTTATTTTCCAACCATGGGGCGTACCATTTGAAGTAACCGTTTCGATTGTAATAATTCTTATATTATTATACACCTATAGAGGTGGGATTAAAACACTGGTGTGGACAGATACTTTGCAATCCTCATTTTTATTAATGGGTGTAATTCTTTCAATAATTGCAATCGCCGGTGCGTTGAATTTAGATTTTAACGGTATTATTGATACCGTGAGAAATAGTGAACACAATCAAATATTTTTCTGGGATGTAAAAGCTCCGAATTACTTCTGGAAACAATTTATCAGCGGTGCATTAATTGCAATTGTAATGACGGGTTTGGACCAGAATATGATGCAAAAAAATCTCAGTATGCGCACATTACCGGAAGCGCAGAAAAATATTTTATGGTTTAGCGTAGTGCTTATTTTTATTAATTTGTTGTTTGTGTCATTAGGTGCTTTGTTATACGAATATATCGGCGTTATGGGTATCGATTCGCCGGCTCGCACCGATCATTTGTTTCCTATTTTAGCACTCGACTATCTCGGTATTTTTGCGGCTGTTGTTTTTATTCTTGGAATTGCTGCTGCCACATTTTCAAGTGCCGACTCTGTGCTTACCACACTTACTACGTCTTTTTGTATCGATATATTAGGATGGGATGTTACGCAAACCGAATCGACTAAACAAAAACAAAACAGACATATTATTCATGTGCTTTTTGCAGTAATACTATTAATTGTGATAATTGTTTTTAACGCAATTAATAATGATGCAGTAATTAATCAGGTATTTGCGGTAGCCGGCTACACTTATGGTCCGCTGCTAGGTTTGTTTGCTTTCGGAATTATCACAAAAAGAAATATTATGGATAAAGTGGTATTATTAGTTTGTTTATTACCGCCTTTTATTTGTTATTATTTGAACATGCATTCAAAAGCATTATTTAACGGGTATCAAATTGGTTATGAATTATTGCTGATTAACGGAATTTTGACTTTTATCGGATTATTGTTAATTTCATCCTCGAACTCTAATAAATTAGTACAATCATAATTATATGGCTGAGAAATATCGTAAGAAGAAATTGTTTAAGGTAAAGGACTGGACTGAACTAAGTGCCCAGTCAAGCTGGAGAATGTTTAAAATAATGGCAGAGTTTGTTGATGGTTTTGAAACCATGGATAAAATAGGTCCATGTGTTTCTATATATGGTTCCGCAAGAACAAAACCTGACCACAAATATTATAAATTATCTGAGCAGATTGCAGCTAAACTGGTACATGAAGGGTTTGGTATAATTACCGGTGGCGGACCGGGTATTATGGAAGCAGGTAATAAAGGTGCCTATAAAGAAGGCGGTAAATCGGTAGGTCTTAATATTGAATTACCTTATGAACAAAGTCACAATCCATATATCGACAGAGACAAACTCATTAATTTTAAATACTTTTTTGTTCGAAAAGTAATGCTGGTAAAGTATGCACAAGCATTTATTTTTATGCCCGGGGGTTTTGGCACTTTAGATGAAATGTTTGAAGCACTTACACTCATTCAAACACATAAAATTGAACGAGTTCCGGTAATTCTTGTAGGTAAATCCTACTGGAAAGGTTTGATGGCCTGGGTGCGTGAAACAATGTTGCACAAAGAACATAATATCAGCGAAGAAGATTTAGATTTATTTTATATGACCGATGATCCTGAAGAGGTAGTAAAACATATTGCTGCATTTTATGCCACTTCACATCTTCGCCCGAATTTTTAATTAACGTATGGCTGAATTACTTTCCATTACACATCTCAAACCCGGAGATAAAGCGCCTGCATTTAATGCACTAGACCAGGATGGCAATAAAGTTTCTTCCACCGGATTAAAAGGGCAGCGGTTTGCCTTATACTTTTACCCCAACGACGATACCGAAACTTGCACCAAACAAGCTTGTAATTTGCGGGATAATTATGCAGCATTAAAAAAAGCCGGCATAAAAATAATCGGTGTGTCTCATGCACCTGTCGAGTCAAAGAAAAAATTTGCAGATAAATATAAACTGCCATTTACCCTGCTTGCCGACACCGACTTAACCATTGTTAAAAAATATGGTGTTTATGGTGAAAAGTTATTTATGGGGCGAACTATTACCACAATTCATCGTATCACCTTTTTAATAAATGAAAAAGGGGTCATCGAAAAAATTATACACAAAGTTTGGGCAGGAAAAGCCGCGTCGCAAATTCTTGAAACCTGACTTCCCGTTTGGAATTATGTAAGTAAATTGTCATTTTTGTAATTGTATGTATAAACATACATTTTTTTCAGGCACCTTTATTGTATCAAATTACATTATGAAAAGATTTCAATCGACACATGTATTCCTCTGCGCACTCCTTATTCTTATTATCACCGGACTTTCTAAATTCAGTTATGGAAAAGAAGACGGCGCACCATCAGGGAATACAGGCTCGCCGGGAGATGACCAAACCTGCGCGCATGTTGATTGTCATACAGGTTCTGCTTCTGAAAAAGATGGTTTAATTGCTACCGATGTTCCGGCATCAGGTTATCTGGTTGGGGAAACTTACCTCATTACGGTTACTATCGAAGAAATAGGCATTACACGATTTGGCTTCCAGGCTTCACCACAAAATCTTGAAGGTGATGAAATGGGTGAAATGGCACTCATTGATTCCGACCAAACAAAATTTACAGGTGGAGGTAAATATATTACGCATACCAATGCCGGAACCGATGGCGTAGATTCAAAAACCTGGACTTTTAACTGGACCCCTGAGGAAGCAAGTGGTGATGTTACTTTTTATGTTGCCGTAAATGCAAGTGATGATGAAGATGATGCTTCCGGAGATCATATTTATACCTCTTCAGTAACTATTACAGAAGACCCTGATAATCATCCGCTTAGTATCGAAGAGATGAATGATATCCTTTTTGATATTCATGGCATTGTTCAGGATGAACTTGCTGTTACTGTCAGCACACCGGTTAATAATCCAATTGTTATCGATATAATCGACATACACGGACGGTTGGTGCTTTCCAACAAACATCAATATGCCAATGGCACCTTTATTATGCCTGTTGATAATTTGACCAAAGGGATGTATTTTGTTCGTATCAGCAATGCACAAGGCTCACTTACCAAACAATTTTTTAAGAATTAATAATTATAGTTTAAATTGATTTAACAAAAAACGCCAATCAGGTTGAAACCGGATTGGCGTTTTGCTTTTTTATAATGTTGATTATTCCTTTGTAGTAGTTTCTTCAGTTTTAGCTGCAGCTTCTTCTTTTGCTTTTTCTTCAATTTCAGTCGCTAAAATGCCTTTTTCATCCAAAATCTGGAACCATTTAATAAACTTTTTGATATCGCTGATATGCACTTTTTCGCGATCGTATTCCGGTAATACTTTTTCAAAGTAAGCCGAAAGTGTAGCATTATCCGACTTAGCATCAACCGGCGGGTTGCTGGATTTTTGCTCGTAGGCTTTTAACATTACATCTAACAACTCAACTGTATCGTTGGCGGTATAAATAGATATGTTATCCAATGGTGAAAAAAGATGTTCGCGGTTAGATACAAATTTTGTCCAACCCTCTGTAAGTGAAGTAACTATGAGACCTGATGGCTTGTGTGATTCCATTTTGAACAAGCCGCCCATTCCTGTTATTGATGTAATATCTCTGAAACGCATATTTTAATTTTGTGCAAATTTAAGGAAACGATTTCAAGATTTACTTGTTTTTACACAAGGCGGTGAAATTCACTGCTTATATTTGAGGTTCAAAAGTGTTTTTTATCAATACTTTATGGAATTTAAACTAACGAGCAAATTTACCCCAACCGGGGATCAGCCGGAGGCTATCAAACAATTAACCGAAGGTGTGGTTAATGGTGAGCCGGCGCAGGTTTTATTAGGAGTGACCGGCAGTGGTAAAACGTTTACCATAGCCAATTTAATACAACAAACTCAAAAGCCAACCCTTATTTTGTCGCATAACAAAACATTGGTTGCGCAATTGTATGGTGAGTTTAAGCAATTTTTTCCTGAAAATGCCGTGGAATATTTTGTGAGTTACTACGACTATTATCAGCCTGAAGCTTACATCTCCACAACAGATACCTATATAGAAAAAGATTTAGCCATAAATGCGGAAGTTGAAAAGTTGCGTTTAAAAACTACTTCAAGTTTACAAAGCGGAAGACGAGATGTTATTGTTGTGGCAACTGTGTCGTGTATTTATGGTATGGGAAATCCAACCGAATTTAAAGAAAGTGTGGTGAGGGTAAATGTAGGGGATAAAATTTCACGCAATTATTTATTACATCGTTTGGTTGATGCTTTGTATTCACGAGCGGCAATTGATTTTAAACGCGGAAATTTTCGAGTGAATGGAGATGTGGTGGATGTTTTTTTAGCGTATGCCGATTATGGTTATCGCATTACGTTTTTTGGAGATGAAGTTGAAGAAATTGAAATATTTAATCCCGAAACAGGAAAAGCAACTGAAAAACAAAAAAACATCGCCATTTTTCCTGCCAATTTATACATCGCTCCCAGAGATATATTACCTTCAATTATTCATGAAATACATGCTGAATTAGATGCGCAGGTTACCTATTTTGAAAGTATCGGAAAATATATTGAAGCAAAACGTTTAAGTGAACGTGTGAACTTTGATATTGAAATGATAAAGGAATTGGGATATTGTTCCGGCATTGAAAATTACTCCCGTTTTTTTGACAGAAGAAAAACCGGTCAGCG
Organism: Chitinophagales bacterium; assembly: GCA_035439505.1. GTDB lineage: Bacteria > Bacteroidota > Bacteroidia > Chitinophagales > BACL12 > UBA7236. The sequence goes on along the minus strand of DAORKJ010000034.1, from coordinate 14,407 downwards.
CCCATTCTGTTTAATTGATTATTTTCCCGATGATTATTTATTGGTAATTGATGAAAGTCACGCTACTATTCCGCAAGTTGGAGCTATGTATGGTGGTGATCGCGCGAGAAAAATGAATCTCGTAGAATATGGTTTTCGTTTGCCAAGTGCGATGGACAATCGCCCACAAAATTTCGATGAATTTATGGGCTTGTTAAATCAAACTATTTATGTAAGTGCAACACCCGGTGATTTCGAATTAAAACAAAGTGAAGGCGTTATTGTGGAACAGGTAGTACGCCCTACAGGATTACTCGACCCGCCAATTGAGGTGCGCCCTTCATTAAATCAAATTGATGATTTATTACACGAAGTAGATGAAAGAATAAAAGTAAATGAACGTGTATTGGTTACCACATTAACCAAACGAATGGCGGAAGAGCTTTCGAAATATTTAATGCGTATGAATGTAAATTGTAAATACATTCACAGTGAAGTTGAAACGTTGGAACGTGTTGAAATTTTGCGCGATTTACGTTTAGGAAAAATTGATGTATTAGTCGGTGTAAATTTATTGCGTGAGGGTTTAGATTTACCGGAGGTTTCATTGGTAGCCATATTAGATGCAGATAAAGAAGGGTTTTTAAGAAATACCAGAAGTTTAACGCAAACTGCGGGACGCGCTGCTCGTAATTCAAATGGAAAAGTAATTATGTATGCAGATAAAATTACTGAAAGCATGCAGCGTACTATTGATGAAACAAATAGAAGAAGAGCAAAACAAATTGCTTATAACACCGAACATAATATCACACCAACAACTATTTTAAAATCTACAGAAGATATCTTCAAACACAATATTGGTCAAGGCGAACGCAAAGGTGAACCACAACCATATATCGAACCTCAGGACAGAACTGCATTAGGATTAGTGGCTGACCCGGTTGTACATTTAATGAGTAAACAACAATTAGAAAAAGCCATTGTTGATGCCAAGAAAAAAATGTTGCAGGCCGCAAAAGATATGGACTTCTTAGAAGCTGCTCGCTTACGAGATGAAATGTATGGATTAGAAAAAATATTGGACGGTAGGGTAGAAGGGTAAACATTACATTGAAATAAGTTTCAACTATTTACCGGATTTGCTTATGACTCTAATCATAAGCGGCTAAAATAGTCCACAATACCTTCGCTCTCATAAAATTTATCATTATGAGAGTATTTTTCAATTTGTCATTCTTATTATTAGTTACAATTATTATTGTTTCTTGCGGGGGATCAGGAAAAAAACCTGCTAATACCACGGGCGATGAACCCAAAAGTATGATTCCTGATACAGAAACTTATGACCCAAATCGTGGAACAGGAAAGTTTACTGCTGAAAATGTGACACTTGGAGCAATTGATGCTGCAATGGCATCGGCAGGTGAGGATATTTCAAAAACAAAATGCCAATCGTGCCACAAACTTACGGATGAAAAATTAGTAGGGCCAGGTTGGAAAGGTGTAACAACAAGGCGCACTGCTCATTGGATAATGAATTTTATAACTAATCCAGATCCAATGATTGATAAAGATCCAGCGCTTCAGGCACAATTAGAACTTTGCTTAGTGCGTATGCCCAATCAAAATTTGAATGATGAAGATGCGCGAAAAGTAGTTGAATTTATGCGCCAAAATGATAATCAGTAATTTTTTAAAATTTAATTTTTTGGATATGTATTACCAACAACAACACACAAGACAATTGTATACGATTGTATTTGTAATTACACTTTTAAGTATAACCTCTTGTAAGCCAAAAAATGTAGCTAATGCAATAAGTGGCGATGCTGCGGCTAAAACATATGTTGCACCTGGTTCGCACGACGAATTCTATAATTTTGTTTCTGGTGGCTTTAGTGGGCAAATGTCTGTTTATGGATTACCAAGCGGCAGGCTATTAAGAGTAATACCTGTTTTTTCAGTTGATCCTGAAAAGGGGTGGGGTTATAGTGAGGAAACAAAGCCAATGCTCAATACTTCGCATGGGTTTGTTCCGTGGGATGATTTACATCACACTGAATTATCGCAAACAAAAGGTGAAATTAACGGCAAATGGGTTTTTGCCAATGCTAATAATACGCCGCGATTAGCTCGGGTTGACTTGAAAACATTTAGAACGGCAGAAATTATTGAATTGCCTAATAGTGGAGGTAACCATAGTTCGCCTTTCGGTACTGAGAATTCAGAATATATAGTTGCAGGAACACGCTTTAGTGTACCGGCTGATGGTGCAGGTGGCGACGTGCCAATTGGTAGTTATAAAGAAAACTTTAAAGGCCATATCAGTTTTGTAAGTGTAGATCAAAATTCAGGTGAAATGAATATTGCATTTCAATTAAAAACACCTGGAGTAAATTTTGATTTAGCGCGTTGTGGAAGAGCAAAATCTCATGGATGGTTTTTCTTTAGTTGTTACAATACTGAACAAGCGAATACTTTGCTGGAAGTTAATGCTTCTCAAAAAGACAAAGATTTTATTATGGCAGTAAATTGGAAAAAAGCTGAAGAATATATAAAAGCAGGAAAGGGGCAGAAAATGGATGTACGTTATGCTCATAATAAATATGATGAAGCAACGCATACTGCAACTTCAGAAATAGAAACAGAAGTGCTTGTTTTGGATGTAGCGGAGTTAAAAGATATCTGTTATTTTATTCCATGCCCAAAATCACCTCACGGTTGTGATGTGGATCCTACTGGAGAGTATATAGTTGGAAGTGGTAAACTAGCTGCATTAATACCTGTTTTTAGTTTCGATAAATTACAAAAGGCTATTGCAGATAAAGCATTTGATGGTGAGTTCGAAGGAATTCCGATTATTAAATATGAAGCAGCTTTACATGGTGAAGTTAAGAAACCAGGTTTGGGTCCTCTGCACACAGAATTCGACGGGAAAGGCAATGCCTACACATCGTTTTTTGTATCTTCTGAAGTAGTAAAATGGAATATAAAAGATTTAACCGTAATTGACAGGGCACCAACATTTTATTCGGTTGGACACTTATGTATTCCTGGTGGTAATACAACAAAGCCAACACCTAAATATTTGATTGCCTACAATAAAATTACAAAAGACAGGTATTTACCAACCGGACCGGAATTAGCGCAAAGTGCTCAACTTTATGATATAAGTGGTGATAAAATGCAACTTATTTTAGATTTTCCTACCATAGGTGAACCACATTATGCGCAAGCTGCACTGGCAAGTATTATAGAAAATAATGGCCAGATTAAAATTTTTAAAATTGAGGACAACAAGCACCCTTATGTTACCAAATCAGAGGGTGATTCGAAAGTAGTTCGTGAGGGCAATAAAATTCATGTTTATATGAGTTCTATAAGATCTCACTTTTCTCCTGATAATATTGAAGGTGTTAGGATGGGTGATGAGGTTTATTTTCATGTGACAAATTTGGAACAGGATTGGGATGTTCCTCATGGTTTTGCAGTTAAAGGAGCTGATAATGCTGAGCTTTTAATTATGCCCGGGGAAACTCAGACACTCAAATGGGTTCCAGACAGGGTTGGAATTTTTCCAATGTATTGTACAGACTTCTGTAGTGCCTTACATCAAGAAATGCAAGGTTATGTTAGGGTTTCTCCTGCTGGAAGTAATGTGCCGCTAACATTTAGTTTAGGTAAAAATTCTACCACACCGAAATAATACAAATTATTCAGTAAAGGGGTTGGTTACACATGGGTGTATCCTACCCCTTTTTTAGTGCAAAAATTATAATAATGAAAGGAAATAACATTTCGAATTTTACGAGAATATGCTTGTTTTTCGGAGCTGTTGCATTAATTGTTTCACTTTTTGTTCCGTTATGGCGCATTGACCTAGATGCCCCTCAATATCCGGAAGGATTGCGGTTACTTATTTATCCAGATGAGATAGGTGGAGATGTGGAAATAATAAATGGCTTAAATCATTATATAGGTATGGATACGTTGCATAGTGAAGACTTTTTAGAATTTACTATACTGCCATACCTAATTGTATTTTATGCACTATTAATTTTTTCTGTAATGTTTATTAAAAAGAAAAAATGGCTTAATGTGGTTTTTGTTTTATTCCTTTTGTTTGGAATTGTAGCAATGGTTGATTTTTGGCGGTGGGAGTATAATTATGGACACAACCTAGATCCAAATGCAGCAATAATAGTTCCGGGTATGGCATATCAACCACCACTTATTGGGTTTAAACAACTATTAAATTTTGGTGCATATTCGATTCCTGATATTGGGGGATGGTTATTCGTGAGTTGTGGTATTATTTTATTATTTACAGTAATCTATGAATCTAAATTTTATCGCAGAAAATTCCACAAGGCAAATAGTATAGTATTGCTTATGGGTTTAGGATTTTTGGCGGCAGGCTGTGGACCAAAAGGCCCTGTTCCAATTATGTTAAATAAGGATGCCTGCTCGTATTGCATTATGCCAATTTCGGATTTGCGGTTTGGTGCTGAAGCAATCACAACAAAAGGACGTGTGTACAAGTTTGATGATGTTCATTGTTTGATTAATTATCAAAACGAAAACACGGATGTTCAATTTGAAGCAATATGGGTGTGCGACTTTAATAGCCCAAATGATTTTCTTAAAGTAGATTCGGCGTTTTTTTTAAAGTCTGAGAAATTTAACAGCCCAATGGGTGGGAATACCCCTGCATTCCACTCCTTGGAAAAATTAAGAGAAATTGCAAATAACGATACAGCAATGCCATTAAAATGGAATAAACTGAAATAATTGTGCAAAATATTTATGTTCTCATATTATTTCTGCTCTTTAGTCTTAGCACAAGTGCTGCCAAAGTTTTATACGTAGGTGAAAAGCAACAATTTAATGCTATTAAGCCTGCAATTGAATCGGCAATGGATGGAGACAGTGTCATAGTAATGGGGGGATTTTATAAGGAAGGCAATATTGTTATCAATAAAAGTATTAGTTTAATTGGAGTTAATCGCCCAGTTATTGATGGAGACAGACGATTTGAAGTAATCACTATAAAAAAGGATTTTGTTTCGATTTCAGGCTTCAAAATTCAGCATTCAGGTTATGCAACTTTAGATGATCCCGGGGGTATAAAAATTAATGGTGCCAATCATGTAACGATAACAAATAATATTTTATATGACAATTTTTTTGGCGTATACATTCAGATGGGTAAACATTGTTTGATAAAAAACAATAAAATTTCTGCAATTAGTAAAGCTGAGCAACAAATTGGGAATGGCATCCATTG
>DAORKJ010000034.1:0-9038 GCA_035439505.1 Chitinophagales bacterium | reverse complement strand
ATAAAATTTCTGCAATTAGTAAAGCTGAGCAACAAATTGGGAATGGCATCCATTGCTGGAAAAGTGATAGTTTACAGATTATTGGAAATGAAATTTCAGGCCACAGGGATGGAATATATTTTGAATTTGTAACACATTCAGTCGTGTGGCGAAACCTGTCGCACGATAATATTAGATACGGATTACATTTTATGTTTTCAAATGATGATAGTTATTTTACTAATTATTTCAAACAAAATGGAGCAGGAGTTGCAGTTATGTTTACAAAGAACGTAACGATGATGAATAATACTTTTGAAGACAATTGGGGTGATGCGGCTTATGGTTTGTTATTAAAAGAAATTTCAGATAGTAATATTTCAGGCAATAGATTCATAAATAATACTACTGGTATTTACATGGAAGGGACAAGTAGAATTTGGTTGGATAAAAATTTATTCAGGGAAAATGGATGGGGAATTAAAATTATGGCCAGTTGTATGGATAATTCGCTCCGCAAGAATGATTTTTATTCCAATTCATTTGATGTTTCAACTAATGGAAATGTTGTGCTTAATCACTTTGAGGGCAATTATTGGGATAGATACCACGGCTACGATTTAAATAAGGATGGGATAGGTGATGTTACTTATCATCCATTGAGTATGTTTGGTGTAGTAGTAGAAAAAATGCCATCGGCTATGTTATTACATAGAAGTTTTTTTATAACATTATTAGACAAGTCGGAAAAAGTTTTACCTTCTCTTACGCCATCTAATTTTGAAGATAAGTTTCCTAATATTAAACCATCGTTAATATGATTAAAATACGTAAACTTAAAAAGAGCTTCGGAAAATTGGAGGTGCTCAAATCTATTGATCTTGACCTGTCACAATCAGAATGCATTGGTTTAATTGGACCAAATGGTTGCGGCAAAACCACTCTGTTTAAGTCTATACTTAATATGGTAATACCTACGCAAGGTGAAATCTTAGTTAACAATAAGTCAATTTACGGTAATGATAATTATCGTGAAAATATTGGATTTATGCCTCAAATAGGGCGTTATCCTGAAAATATGTCAATCGGGCAGGTTTTAGGTACTTTAAAGTCGTTGAGACCACAAACAAAAAACTTTGACATGGATTTATTTAATCAGTATGAAATACCACGGCTATTAAACAAAAAAATGGGGACATTAAGTGGTGGAACAAGGCAAAAAATAAGTGCAGTATTAGCATTTATGTTTAACCCTGCAATATTAATGTTAGATGAACCAACAGCAGGATTAGACCCATTATCGGCTGAAATTTTGAAAGATAAAATTCAACTTGAAAAAAATAAAGGAAAGCTAATTTTAATTACTTCTCATTTATTAAGTGAATTAGATGACATGGTTTCAGAAGTAATATTTATGCAGGAGGGCAATGTTACATTTCATAAAAAATATGCAACATTGATGTTAGAAACTAAGGAAAATACATTGGCTAAAGCTATCACACATGTTTTAAAAGCAACCTGATATGAGTAAAATTGGGCAACTTGTGTTAATAGATATTTTTAAAAACAAGATTGTATTAATTTACGCTGTTGTTTTGTTGATTATTACATGGAGTGTTTTCATGTTAGAAGATACTTCCGGCAAAGGGTTACTTACTTTACTAAATGTAATCTTGCTAGTTGTGCCTTTGATGTCCTTATTGTTTTCAACTATATATTTATACAACAGTGCTGAATTTATTGAATTATTAGTTAGTCAGCCGGTTAAACGCCAGCAAATATGGCTGAGTTTGTACTTTGCATTGTCACTTAGTTTGGCAGGTGCATTTGTAATTGCTACAATTATTCCACTATTGTTGTTTTGTAATTTAGCACAAGCATTAATGATGACAATTACTGGGTTTGCTGTCACCTTGGTATTTATTTCACTCGGGTTTGTTGCTTCCATAATTAGCAGAGATAAGGCTAAAGGCATTGGAATCGCAATTCTTATGTGGTTGTATTTCGCATTGTTATTTGATGGACTTGTATTATTCCTGCTGTTCCAGTTTGCTGAATACCCAATTGAAAAACCCATGGTCATTTTATCCATCTTCTCACCACTAGATTTGGCTCGCATCAATAATTTAATGCAAATGGATGCCGCCGCATTAATGGGTTATACCGGGGCAATATTTAAACAATATTTTGGGTCTGGCCTGGGCTTATTTATAACGGGTTTTGCTATGTTATTGTGGACTATCGTCCCATTATTTATTTCAACACGAATATTTAAAAGGAGAGATTTATGAAATTAGGAAATGTTAAAGGAAAGTTGGAAAGTGGAATTAATCCGGTAGTGATAAATTTCGTTAAAGAAGAAAACTGCAAGGTGTTTGCAATTTTTTTCAAACAAGGGATGGTGCTAACTGATCATAAAACTAACCGCCCTGCAATTTTGTATGTATTAACCGGTAAAGTTCAGTTCAAAACAGCTGACCAGATGTTGGAAGTTGGTTGTTTTGAGGAAATTGATATACCTGTTGGTGTTATACATCAAGTTGTTTGCTTAGAGGAAGCAACATGTTTGTTAATTCAAAAATAAATTAATTATGAAAAATGACATTACTAATCGAGGCGACATCGAAATGCTTGTAAATGCTTTTTATGACAAAGTTAAAACTGATGATAAAATTGGCCTCTTTTTTACAGATGTAATTCATGTAAATTGGGAACAGCATTTGCCAAGAATGTATGATTTTTGGGATAATGTATTATTTCAAACGGGGTCTTATATTGGTAACCCAATGCAGCGGCACAGACAAATTCACTTACAACATCCTATTCAAAATGAACAATTTATCCATTGGGTAAATTTATTTCATGCAACTATTGATGAATTTTTTTCGGGTAAAAATGCGGAATTGTTAAAAAGTAGAGCAGCCAGTATTGCTGCTATCATGCAAGTTCGTGTAAATCAATAAAATTATGTATACTGTTGTCCTTTTATTACATTTATTGGCGGCCTGTATCTGGGTTGGGGGTCACTTGATTCTGGCAATCACTATTTTGCCACATGCCCTAAAAACAAAATCTGTAGAGACTTTACTAAATTTTGAAAATAAATTTGAAAAGCTTGGTATACCTGCATTAATTGTCCAAATTATTTCAGGCTTCTATCTTGCTGATTGGCATCATGTAAAAATGAGGACATGGCTCCAATTTGACAACCCGGTTGAAACTGTAATTTCAATTAAACTTATTTGTTTGGTTGCAACGTTGTTACTTGGGGCACATGCAAGATTAAAATTAATCCCAAATTTGTCTCCAAAATCATTAAATGCATTAGCAATCCATATTACGTTAGTTACCTTGATTGGGGTAACAATGTTAATATTGGGCACTTTAGTTAGGTTTGGTGGATTATAAAAAAAATGGTGCGAAATTAATTTTCGCACCATTTCAAACAAAAATGAAAATATTATTTTGAAGGCGGGAGAAGCACCTCATTAATTACATGTATTATTCCGTTTGATGTAGGTATGCTGGCAACAATTTCAGCTGTGCCGTTTACATATGTTTTACCATCACGCAAAGTAATGGTAATTTTTTGGCCACTAACTTGTTCAAACTCTTGACCATCACTTAAATACGCAGTTTTTAAAACACCAACATAGGTGTGATACTCAAGAATGGCTTGTAAATCTGCTTTTTTGGAAGGCTCTAAAAGACCTTCTACAGTCCCTTTTGGCAGTTTTTCAAATGCGGCATTTGTTGGGGCATACACCGTAAATGGTCCTGTATTGCTTAGTGCATCTACTAAATCAGCAGCTTTTACTGCTGCAACTAAGGTAGTATGGTCAGGGCTGCCGCTTGCTACCTGAACAATATTAGGGTTGGAGACATCATCCTTTACTCCGGATTGACCGGTTGGTTGTACGGTTTCTGAATCTGTAGTTGGAGATGTTTGTTTCGGCTCATTTTTACATGAAATAATAAATAAACTAGATGTGAATAGCAAACAAATTATACGGGTTTTCATAACATTAAAAATTTGTCACAAGGTAATAACATTAAGCACATTTGAATATGATTGTAATCATATACTTTCATTTTGTTTTGAGGATTTAAGCTGGGCTAAAAGAATTGCCAGAATTCCTACAACTAATATTCCTGAAATTATTACTAAAATTTGATCAATGTGAGGGACAGGAGTGTAGCTCAATGATGCTATTCCTTGTATACCTAATGCACATTCGTTTAATAAAACCCCTGCGGCAATTAAAATCAATGCAATTTTTGTGTAAATATTATGATTTATAAATTTCATGGCATAAGCATAAGTTAGTAAAAAGAGCGACGTAATTGCTAAGAGAACAAGATGTAAATAGGCTATAACTATAGGCCTAAATCCAAATGCCATTTCACTAATTGATGGTATAACAGAAAATAATTGAAGAAATAATTTGACCGTTGTTGCACAAAATATAGTTATAAAAAGTAGTTTAATTAGTAAGTCTTTTTTAGAAAAGATTGAAATAACTTTGTGATTTTTTAAAAATAATACTAACCACAACCATCCACAAATTTGACAAATAGCAGCTAACATAATGGTGATATAAACTAATATAGGAAGATTTAGCCATAATACTGAAAGCCCAAATGCCGGAATGCAACTAATTGCAAAATAATTGAAAATAGCTGAGGGAATTTCTGCCTGCGGTAATAGTTTTTTTATGTAAGTAAAAAATAGCCCCATACAGGCAAAGAAAAACCATCCATTATATTGAAAATGAAGATACCAATAAATGGAGGCTAGGTATCTTTCCTGTTCAATTTGGTGTTTAGCCATCATTAATACGAGCGATGCAGTTCCTGCTGCTGATATAATTTGCATGCAATTCGCAAAAATGAACCACATTCTTTGGGGTATAGTCTTGTTTTGTAATAAATCACTTAACGTAATTATTGCATAAGCAATTGAAGTAAATAAGGAGATGGATGATATGATAATAGTGAATGTGTTGTAGCCATTGATTGTAAACCCTATCAACATCCCGAAGGCACAAATAATATTGAGTAAAATACAAATTTGATAATACCGTAAACGTTTAGGTGAAATGTTTTGTGCAATAGCAAGTGTTATAAATAACATGAGTATATGGGATACCCATCCTGAAAATGCAAAATGAGAATGCGCGTGTAATAAGTTTTTCTGGTCAAAAAAGGGAAATGAATACCCAATCTTGTAGCGCATAATAAAGCCTACAAATGCAACGATTGAAAAATTAAACAAACCAAGCTTAACCCAAAATTTATTGTTAATTGTGTACATTTAAAAAAATAACTTGCGGTCTTTAATTATAATCATGTTTTTTGATTTCATTACTGAAAGAGTTCTTATTACTGTCTCAACTCTCAATCCGGTGTAGTTGGCAATTTCCTGTCTGGTAAAAGGAATTTGGATATGATTTTCGTGCTCTTTTAATTTTCTTTTATAGTCACATAAAAATGCCATTATACGTTCTTCAGGTGTGTGATTAATAACAGATTTGGCTGTTATCGCTTTTGAATAAACCTTTTTTGCAAGAATTTTTAAAAAGGTAAATTGTAGCTCTGTGTTTTCACGAAGTATTTTAAAAAAATATTCTTTTGAAATTCTTAAAACTACCAAATCCTCATTTGCAATTGCGGAAGCCGGATACTTTTCATTTAAAAAAAGTGGAGGCTCGCCAAAACTTTCACCATTACTAAACATTCCTTGTATATATTCCTTGCCACTATCATTCATATTAGACATCCTCAACTCCCCACTTTCAATCTGATAATAAAATAAAGCTTCATCCCCTTCATAAAAAATATATTCACCCTTTTTGTATTTTTTGTAGGTTGCTCCCCATGAGATTAATAAATTGGTATCAATTGATGACATATAAAAACAAATTTACAACAGAATAGATTAACCCTATGGATACCGCCTTACTATTCAAAAATTTAAGTTATTTATGCCCGCAAAATTGGCTGAAGATGTGAATTAATCATATGATTGTAATCATAATAATAATTTGCTATTGGTTAAGCCTTGTGATAAACCCTCTTGATTTTAGACAAATAAATCCATGTTTAACTACTTTTTGCAACGCATACAGGTGGAAGTGCCTTTTCACAAGCCAGGTGTGCGTTCTGTTTTCTCCCTTCAATTTCTTAATTTTGCCCAAAATAACCAATTGTTATGGCTGATATTCATCAATTAAAACGCATTTGTTCACAGGTAAGAAGAGATATAGTTCGTGAAGTTTACCAATGCCAAAGCGGTCACCCGGGCGGATCATTGGGTTGCACCGAATTTTTTGTTGCATTGTATTTCGATGTGATGAATCATAACAACAACTTTAACATGAATGGGGAAGGTGAAGATTTATTTTTCCTGAGTAATGGACATATTTCTCCGGTTTGGTATAGTGTGTTAGCAAGAAGCGGTTATTTCCCACTTGAAGAATTAACTACTTTCCGCAAGCTGGATTCTCGTTTGCAGGGTCACCCTACAACTGCTGAGCATTTACCGGGTATACGTATAGCAAGCGGTTCGCTAGGACAAGGAATGAGTGTAGGAATTGGTGCAGCACAAGCGAAAAAATTAAATGGCGATACACATTTGGTGTATACATTACATGGTGATGGCGAATTACAAGAAGGCCAAATATGGGAAGCAGCAATGTATGCAGCGCATGTTGGCGTAGATAATATTATTTGCACAGTTGACTGGAACGGTCAGCAAATTGACGGGCCAACTAAAAAAGTAATGGATTTAGGTGACCTCAAAGCGAAATTCGATGCATTTGGTTGGGATACTCTTGTGTGTAACGATGGAAATGATATGGAACAGTTACTACTTGCCTTAAACACAGCAAAATCTAAAACAGGGAAAGGTAAACCGGTAATGATTTTGATGAAGACCGCTATGGGCAAAGGAGTTGACTTTATGGAAGGCAGTCACGAATGGCACGGAATTGCTCCAAACAAAGACCAATTGGAAAAAGCAATGGCGCAATTGGAAGAAACTTTAGGCGACTATTAATTCTCACTTACCGTATTGAATATTTCGTAGCAAATTGTTGCGGAAATAAGGCTTTAGCTGTAACTTTTCGGCATGAAAAAAGCTAAACAAACAGGTCGTTTGGTGCATTCAGCAAAACTGAAGAATTATTCTGCACTATCAGCATCTTTTATAGCTTTAGCAGCACCTGTTTTAAGTCAGGTGGTATATACTGATGTAAATCCTGACATCAATGTGTTCCTCGATGAAATTACGCTCGACTTAGATAATAACGGAACAAATGATTTTAAACTTGTTTTTGTTAGTGAAACCTTCGCCACTTTTGCTCCTGCAGAATTAAAATTGCGCATAAATCCGCTCGGTGAAAATAAAATTGCTTATTCATTTCAAACAATTCCTGTCACCTATTCAGGAACACCTTGGTACACTTATAATTCAGGAGCAACACAAATAGTGTTTTCTAATGTACCATTATTAAATGAAAGTGCAGTAATTGATGAGGCTATGGATTTTAGTTTGGACAAGGCAGCACTTTTTGAAAAATTATATTTTTACATTTATAGTAGTTACGATTTACAGGCATTCGAAGGCGGATGGTGGAATGGAACAGAAAATCATTTTGCCGCATTTCAGTTAGACATTGATGGCACTTATCATTTTGGTTGGATGCGATTAAATGTAAGTGTTGAAACCGGAATTACTTTGTTGGATTATGCATTTGAATCATTACCTGATTCGCCAATTACAACTGCCATTAATAATTATAGTATTTCCTGGATAAATGTTGCAGATGCCGGAATAACAGCATCTCCTGAAGATTTGACTTTTAGTTTTAATGCTGCAGGTGATGAGGAAGATATAGATGCCTATCGGGTAATTTGTGCAAAAGCAGGAACATCAATTTCAGTAGCCGAAGCAAATGGTTTACCCGCCGACCGTTATGTGTCAATTATTCCTGATGGTAGTGCAAGTTATAATGGCAATTTTGGAACAATTATAGTAGATAGTGATGGCGATATCATTACCACAAATCAGGAATATCAGTTATGGGTTTTGCACGAATTAAATGCAGCTACCGGTTATTTAAATACATTATCAATTCCTTCTAACACAGTACAATTGGTAGATACAGTTGCTATTGTTACCGACCTCTCAATTACGGATATTGATAACAATGGAAATGCTACTGATATTAGAATTGATTTTGATGCACCTGAAGTAGAACAAGGAATTGTAGCTTATAGAATTTATATAACACAAAAAGATGCTGCTGATATTTTTACTTTATCAGATGCATTGGTTTTAGGTGCAGACCGTTATATTGAAGTTTTACCGGGTGATGAATCCTATTCTGTAATTCCAACTCTTTCATTATTAAATACAGAAGGTAATACCATTGAACCGGATAAATACAAAGCATTTGTAGTAAGTATACCTGATGGCACTACCGTTGAACATGCAGCAATGACTTTAGCTTCGAATATTATTTCACTTGAACAACCTACATCTGTAGTTGAAAATATTTTATTGGAAGATATTGCAGATGAAGGCAATGGTGCAGATATTAAGGTTACCTATTTTATTCCTTCGTACGAACAAACAATAGAATCCTATCATATATTTTTTGTCGATTTTGCAACTGCATTTGATTTTGATTTGAGTAGTGCCCTTGCTTCAACAAATTATATCGAAATTACACCAACCGGCAGCGATATTACAGTGACAGGTGATGCCACAACAAAAGACAGTAATGGTAATTTAATTACTTGGGGTGTGCCGTATTATGCTTATGTATTAGCACTTGCAAGTGATTATGGTATTGATGATACTTTGTCCTTGCCTAGTAATCAGGTGATTTTAAATTATCCGGTCATAATAGGTATACAGGATGCAGCACAACAAATACCTCAAATTTTTGCTCACGGCAACCAAGTAGTTATTCAATTACCCAATGACAATCCTGCTACCGTAAACATTTATAATACACTTGGTCAAAATATATTTAATCGAGTGATTACATCTT
>DAORKJ010000033.1:3406-35012 GCA_035439505.1 Chitinophagales bacterium | reverse complement strand
GTGCCATCCAATTTTGTTAAAGCAATAGAGGTAACATCGGTAGCAGCTGTAAATTGTTTGGCTTGTTCGAATGCATTTTGTCCTGTTGATGCATCGAGCACTAATAACACATCATGAGGAGCATCGGGATAAACTTTTTGAATTACTCTTTTAATTTTAGATAATTCGTTCATCAGATTTACCTTATTATGTAAACGACCTGCAGTATCAATTAATACCACGTCGGCGTCATACGATTTTGCGGCGTTCACAGTATCGAAAGCAACCGCAGCAGGGTCGGCACCCATTTGTTGTTTAATGATAGGTACATCTACCCGCTCCGACCATATAGTAAGTTGGTCGACAGCAGCTGCACGGAAAGTATCAGCAGCACCGAGCAACACCTTTTTACCGGCCTGTTTAAATTGGTAGGCCAATTTGCCGATAGTAGTTGTTTTTCCCACCCCATTTACCCCTACAATAAGCATGATATAGGGTTTTGCATTAACGGGTATTGAAAATTCGGTGTAGTCCGGGGTATTATTTTCAGAAAGCAGGGTAACAATTTCGTCCTTTAGGATGGTATTCAATTCTTCGGAGCCGAAATATTTTTCTCTGGAAACCCTTTTATTGAGGCGGTCGATAATTTTTACGGTAGTATCTACACCAACATCGGAAGAAATGAGGATATTTTCCAATTCGTCCAAAAAGTCGTCATCTACAGTACTTTTTCCGGCAATAGCCTTAGAAATACGGGAGAAGATACTTTGTTTGGTTTTTTCGAGCCCTTTGTTAAGGTCTTCTTTTTGTTCTTTCTTAAAAATGTCGAATAATCCCATAATGGGTTGATTATGTTAAAATTGTGTTCAAAGTTAAAGGTTTGTGCCCATAGGTTAAGCATGGTTTTGAAGGAATTGGGCACAAAAAAAGCCTCTACGTTGATAGAAGCTTTTCAAAGATTTTTTAGTTCGCTTATGCATTGCCTTTAAGGACATCTTGCACTTTGTCTTTGTGCACGATACGTTCTTTAAAGATATAGGCACCGGTTTTAGGTGATTTTTCGGTAACAATAACTTTCACCATTTCTTTACCACCGCCGGCAACTTTTGCTTTTGCACCACCCGATACACGGGCGTTTTTAGATATTTTTCCCATTGTTTATTGTTTTGGGTTTATTTGATTTCTTTGTGAACCGTAACTTTTTTCAAGTTCGGATTATATTTTTTCATTTCGATTCTGTCCGGTGTATTACGACGACTTTTAGTCGTGATATAACGGCTAGTTCCCGGAACATCAGTGTTCTTTTGTTCGGTGCACTCCAGAATTACCTGGATCCGGTTGCCTTTGCTCTTCTTTGCCATAAATCAGCTATTTAAATGTTAATAGTTTTACCTGCTTGACGCAATTCTTTCAGGTATGCACTGATACCTTTTTTGTTGATAGTCTTCATGGTAGTAGTAGCTACCTTTAAAGTTACCCAACGGTCTTCCTCAGGAATATAAAAACGTTTTACCTGCAAATTCGGGTAAAACTTGCGGCGTGTCTTACGATTAGAGTGAGAAACGTTGTTTCCACTGATCGTTTTTTTGCCGGTTAAATCACAAACTCTTGCCATGTTCTTTAAAATGAGAGTGCAAATATCGGATGTTTTAATGAAAAACCCAAAAAAATCGCCGATTTTGCTGAATAATTGGTGTTAATAACCCCTGGGACTGGCTCAGAAAGCAAAAAAACGGGGTTTTAGAAGCTAATAAGTCTTTGATTTCAAGGCTTCCGGTTAGCGAAATCCTAAGGAAAGGTATCTATTTTTTATTAAAAAAGTCACTTAAAACGCAAATTATCCTTGTTTTAACCACCCGGTAAAAAAAAAGCTGCCTTAGAGACAGCCTTTTTTCGTTTAAGGATTTTATTTATTACTTCACAATCTCAAAGTTTTCTTGAACGGTTGTCAAACTTTCAGCGGTAAATTTGATGATATATTTACCCGGCATCAAATAAAATAATTTATTGTCCGCTGCCTTTATGTTGGCCACTTCTCGGTAACCTTCAACCGGTAAACCATTCAAATATTCTTCATACGCAGATTTGTATTTTGCGTCGAAGGTAAGTGCATAGTCAAGGTAATTTAAACCGGCCTCACTATTGTCCGTAAATTCATGAATAACAGTACCATCAATAGTGGCAATTGTGATGGTAGTAATACCTGCATTTTTCACGTAATAAGGAAATTTGTAGGTAGGTTCATAAGGTTTATCGAATACATTAAATTGTTTACCTGCATTTTCATCATATTGGAATTTTTCGGTAGCAAAAATATGTATGTCTTTATTCGAAATAAAATCCAATGTTTGAATTTCATCTAACCCAACTTTATATAAACTTCTTCCGTGAGTAGCAATTACCATTTCGTTATCGCGTTCCTGAATAGCAATATCATGAACAGCAACTCTTGGCAGATTACCATTAAATGCCATGAAATTTTTTCCGCCATTTATTGAAACGTATAAACCATTATCGGTTCCCACATAAATAATATTCGGATTTTTAACGTCTTCTTTTACCACATTAATTGGTTCGTATGGTAAATCTTTACCTATTTCGGACCAGGTTGCACCGTAATCGGTACTCACAAATAAATAGGGTAAAAAGTTATCATATCGGTATCCGTTTAATGAAGCATACACAGTTCCTTCATTGTGATTACTTGCTGCAACACGGCTCACCCAAAGTCCGTCAGGAATTGCATTAAATACCGGTGGAGGTGTTTTACTTTTTACCGGAGGTAATTCTTTTTTAATAAATACATTTATTTTATTCCAAGAATATCCGCCGTCTTTACTTACCCAAATATTACCATCATCTGTTCCGCAATACAATAATCCGAAACGTTTTGGTGATTCTGCAATGGTGGTAATTGTTCCGTAAGGTACATCACCGGTTTTTTTGCCATTGGTTAAATCGCCACTTAATGTGGTCATATTTTCGCCCTTGTTCATTGAGCGATGAAATTTATTTGAACCATAATAAAGGATATCCTGATTATGTCGACTTAATAAAATTGGTGTTTGCCAGTTATAACGCAATGGTGATTCACCAAATTTATGTGAAGGACGAATAGCAATTTCTTCTTGCGCAGTTGCATTATTTACGCGGGCATAATAACCAAATTGATAACCTGTATACACAGTAGCATTGTCGCGGGTATCAACCTGCACCTGCATACCATCGCCACCGTATAACGGTTGATACGGATATTTTCCGGCAGCTTGCCAGTAATTACTTTTTTCGTAATCAGAAGGTCCCCACCATACGCCATTATCTTGTAATCCGCCATACACATTATATGGTGTTGCATTATCTACAGCCACTGAATAAAATTGACCTACTGCAGGGTTGTTGGCAAAAAACCAATTGGCACCATTGTCGTAAGTTATATTTACACCACCGTCGTTTCCGACAATAATATGTTTGTCGTTTGTAGGATTAAAATAAGCCGCATGATGGTCTGGATGTACGTTAGGTCCATCAATATTTTTAAATGTTTTTCCGCCATCTTCACTTAATAATGCATTAAAAGCAGACACCAGAATTTTATTATCATTTTTAGGACTTACTTTAATAGTTGCGAAATAATATCCATAAGTAAAAAAGGCACCATCTAAATAGCCTTCATGGGTTTTATACCATGAGGTTCCCCCATCATCGCTGCGGTAAACTTCACAACCTTTAATTGGTAAATTAAATACATAACCACCGTCGTTTAAATAATCGGTTAATACCGTTGGTGCATATTCGCCGGTAGCCACTTTTGCTTTAATGGATTGAGCAGTATATTCTTCAGGAAATTTATTATCCTTTAAAAATTTTGTAAGCGCTGTTTCATCTAATGTAGCAAATTTTGCAGCGGTAATTATTTTTAGACTGTCGAGATTAAAATCTGATGTATCCAGTTCACGTTCACGCAAGGCAGGGTCTTGTTCTTTCGGGTTTTGATTATCTACGACTGCATACACAATATTATTATGCAGTGGAGCAACTGTAATACCAATACGTCCAACATTACCTGAAGGGAAACCGGAATTTCCGGTAGTTAATAATTGCCAAGTTTCGCCGGCATCCACTGATTTATAAATATCGGATGATTGTCCGCCTTCCACAAAATTCCATGCACGGCGTTCACGATGCCAGGTTGTTGCGTAAAGGAAATCAGGAACATTAGGGTCCATTAATAAATCAACGACACCGGTATTATCATCAACAAATAATGTTTTTTTCCAGGTTTTACCACCATCTATAGTTTTGTATACGCCACGTTCTTCGTTAGGTGAAAACAAATGACCTAACACGGCAACAAATACATTTTCAGGATTTCTTGGATTGATTGCAATACGACCAATATGATGTGATTCAGGCAATCCACAATAAATCCAGGTTTTACCCATGTCTTCCGATTTATATACGCCTATACCAGCGTAACTGGAACGAGAGCTATTTACCTCACCGGTTCCCACCCAAATTATGTTATTAGTCCAGTCAACTGCTATGTCACCGATTGTAATAACATCTTCATTGTCGAAAATCGGTCTAAACGATTGTCCGTTGTTATCAGTATACCATAAACCCCCGCTGGCATATGCCACATAAAATTTAGAAGCGTCCTTAGGATTGACATCTAAGTCTGTCACACGACCGCTCATAATGGTAGGTCCTATACTGGTGAAACTCAGGTTTTTAACTAAAGATGCGGTTTCGAGGGCCTTTCTTTTCTGAATTCCCTGCACACGTTCATTAATAGGTTCAGGTGTTATTGCAGCAGTATCTGCCGGTATGGGGTCCGCCTGTGCGTAGGCAGAAAGCATAAGGGTTAAGGCTGCTACAAGTGTTGTGATCTTTTTCATAATTTCTGGTTTGGGCTAACGATGGCTTAAAAATAGGCCTGTCTTTCTTCTTATAAAAGGCGAAGTCACAAAATTTTACTCAAAATTCAAAAAATTAACAAAGAATTGCATGTCACAAAATCGGTATTTTTTAGCATGATATTTACAAAAAATTTAAAATTGTATTATTTTAACCTTTCTAATGAGATATTTCGCACACAACATCGGTTTATTTGCTTTTACACTATTATTCATTTCAGGCTGTAAGCTATTTCGAAGTGATGACCATATATCACGAGCATCAGTAGTTATAGATGAATCACGGATTGTAAAAACAGATGTGTCAAGCGGAAAAATGTTTGATATATTGACTGCTAAATCGACAGGGTTGGAATTTCTCAATACCATTCCGGATAATTATGAAGATAATTATTGGCGATATGTGTTTGTATATAATGGAGGCAGTGTAAATATTGGCGATTTTAATAATGATGGGCTCCCTGATATTTTTTTTACCGGTGTGCATGTGCCGCATCGTTTATTTATTAATAAGGGTGGACTACAATTTGAAGATGTAACAGCAAAAAGCGGCATTTTAAAAGGTGCTACCGATTGGACATCCGGTTCTACGGTTGCTGATGTAAATGGAGATGGATTATTAGATATTTATATCTGCAATACCCGTCGCGATAATCCTGAAGAAAGGCGCAATAAATTATATATTAACAATGGTGATTTAACATTTACCGAAGCAGGAAAATCCTATGGGTTAGATGATGCATCAACATGTTCAACAGCCAATTTCTTCGATTATGACAATGATGGTGATTTAGATATGTATTTAGTTACCCATCCCATGGATTTTATCAATAAATTCAAGACAGTATATTTTCAAAAAATTGAAACACAACAAAATTTAAGCAATAAATTATACCGCAATAATGGCGATGGCACCTTTACAGATGTGCACCTTGAAGCAGGAATAAATAATCATGGTTTCGGACTTGCGTGTTCGGTTGGTGATGTAAACGAAGATGGTTGGCAGGATATTTATGTTGCCAATGATTTTGGCATGTACGATTTTTTATATTTAAATAAGGGCGATGGCACATTTACTGATGTTTCGTTAACAGCAATTAAACGACATGATGTGAGTTCAATGGGCACCGATATTGCAGATATTGACAATGATGGTTTGCTGGACATTTTTAATGCTGATATTGAAATGGAGGAAAATTATACTTACAAAACATTTCAGGTATCGAGTCAGATTGAAATAATCAGAACCTTAATAAATGCCGGTTATGGTTATCAGAAACATGGTAATTCATTAAAATTAAATAATGGTAATGGCACCTTTTCGGAAATATCGCGCACAGCAGGAGTTGGTGTAACAGATTGGGCCTGGAGTCCGTTTTTTACTGATTTTGATAATGATGGATACAAAGATTTATTTATCTCAACCGGCTACCTGCAGGATTTTAATGTTGATGAAACAGAAACCTATAGCAAACTGCGCAGAGCATGTCGAATTAGTGATAGCATTATTTATTATGAATTGGTGAATTCAATTCCAAGAAATGTATTGGATCATCCCAATTTTATTTATAAAAATAATGGTGATTTAACTTTTGCCGACAAACGTGATGAGTGGGGAATTTATTATCCATCTGTTTCGTATGGTGCAGCTGCCGCGGATTTTGATTTGGACGGCGATATTGACATTGTGTGTTCTAATGCAAATAACCATCCGTTTTTATATCGCAATAATGCTTCTACATTAACGGAAAATAATTATATAAAAATACAATTAATAGGTTATGCCAAAAATACAAATGGAATTGGCGCGAAAGTGCGCATCTACTATGGTGACGAGATGCGATATGTGCAACACACCCATGTAAGAGGCTATATTTCTACCACAGAACAAGTAATACATTTTGGACTAGGCAAACAAAATAGTATAGATAGAATTGAAGTGGAATGGCCTGATGGCAATCAGCAAATTTTAAAGGATATTACAGCCAATCAGTTGATTACAATAGCACATAAAAATGCAAAAAAACAGGTTATACCTATTAAAGAAAAGCCCACACCGATTTTTGTTTCCAACACATCTTCCGGAATAACTTACGAACATAAGGAAAATGAATATGATGACTTTTTGCGCGAATTTTTATTGCCACATAAAATGAGTGTTTTAGGTCCTTGTATTGCTGTTGGTGATGTAGATGGCAATCAATTGGATGATGTATATTTTGGTGGAAGTGCAAGTCAGATGGGAAAACTCTATTTACAGACTTCCCCACAAACATTCAGTTTATCACCAAACCAACTTCCTGCACCAAAATTATTAACCGATAATGGAGGCGCATTATTTTTTGATGCAGATAATGATAAGGATAATGATTTATATGTAACTGCAGGAGGAAATGAATTTCCTGCCAACGACAAAAGTTACATTGATTATTTATACCTGAATGACGGCACCGGAAAATTCACCTTGCAGCAACAAGCAATACCACAAAGTTATACCCCAAAATCGAGTGTGAATGCCTGTGATTTTGATGCTGATGGCGATATGGATTTATTTATTGGGGGACGACAATACCCGGGTGCTTATTTAAAACCGGTAAGCAGTTATATTTTACGAAATGATAATGGAAAATTTACAGATGTGACAGCTCAAATTGCTCCGGAATTACTGGAAATTGGTATGGTGACTTCCGCTATTTGGAGCGATTACAATAATGATAATAAAATGGATTTAGTATTATGTGGGGACTGGATGCCATTTACCATTTTTGAGAATACGGGTAAATTATTTAAAAATATTTCAGCAACAATAAACGATGTAAAAACTGATGGTTGGTGGCAAAGTGTACAAGGTGCCGATTTTGATAATGATGGTGATATCGATTATGTATTAGGCAATTTTGGTACCAACAGGAGATACATCAATACGCCTTCAGAAGTTGATGGACGTAATTTACCTATGGAGGCATTTCTATCCGATTTTGATAATAACAAAACACCGGATTTAATTCTTTGTTACTATCAGCATGATCAATTATATCCAATTCAATTACGTGAACGTTTATTAGAACAGGTTCCCTCCTATCGGAAAATTATGCCAAGTTGGGATTGGTATGGCAAAGCAACAGTAACAGATATTTTTGGTGAAGCCTTAAATGATGCCATTCATAAATATGCGTATGAATTTAGAAGTGTAGTCATGCGCAATAAAGGTAATGGTAAATTTGACATTTTACCATTACCCATAAATGCACAAATAAGTGTAATGATGGGCAGTGTTATTGATGATTTTAATCAAGATGGTTTTACCGATATTTTAATGCATGGCAATTATTATCCAATGGATGTATTATTTATGCGTCATGATGCCGGAACCGGATTATTATTATTAGGTAATGGAGACTGCACTTTTGAAGGGGTGCGGGGCAATACGAGCGGCTATTGGAGTGACGGAGATTCTCGTGCCTTAACTACAATAGGTTGTGGTGAAAAAAATCAGCCATTAATAGTTGGCGCCATCAACAATGGCAAAACGCATGTATTTACCTGGAATAGCGGACAAAGCATTTATTTTCAGGAGGATGAAATTTATGCCTTGGTGACCTATCAAAATGGAAGTATCCAAAAAGTAGAATCGTATAATGGGAGCGGTTATTTATCTCAGCGTTCGAGATTTATTTCACTAACTCCAACTATACGATTCATAACATTTGTTACCGATACTGGTAAACAACGAAAAGTAATTAATTCGCTTTCTCCACTATAAAAAACGGATTTAATAAATTTTCTTTATTGTATTGTAAATCCATTTCCTGACCATATACTTTTACTCTGGCGCCTGCTTCTAATACTAAAGCATGACCAGCAGCAGTATCCCATTCCATGGTTGGCCCTAGACGAGGATAAACATCAGCTTTGCCTTCTGCAACTAAACAAAATTTTAATGAACTACCTGCAGGAACAAAATTTACAGTAGCAAATTTGCTTTCCATGTCTTTTAAATAAGCATCAAATTCAGGTGAAGGATGTGAACGGCTTCCGATTAATGCAATTTCATCAGTTTTTGGTTCATTTACAAGCAATTTTGTTTCCACACCGTTTTCGTCAATCTTATAAGCACCTTTATTTTCTACTGCATAATACATTTGATTTTTAGCAGGAATTCCAACAACGCCTAATACCGGTTTGCCATTACGCACTAATGCGATGTTTACCGTGAACTCGCCATTTTTTTTAATAAATTCTTTAGTGCCATCAAGCGGGTCTACTAACCAAAAATAATTCCAGTCTTTGCGGTCAGCATATTCAATCATTTTATTTTCTTCGCTGATAATCGGAATTTGCGGATATTGTTCTTTTAATGCAGCAACAATAACTGCATTACCTGCTTTGTCAGCTTTGGTTAATGGTGAATTATCACTTTTATCGGTAACTGCAAAATCGTCAGTATCATAAATTTGCATAATTTCTTTACCTGCTGCTTCAGCAATCGCAATAATTTTTTTAACGTCAATCTGTTCTAACATTTCTTGTTGTTTTAATAGTTGTATGCATTCTTCCAATGCATTTTCCCAATGCGGGATATTTATTTGTAAAGTATTTATCGTTTTATCGCAATTCATTACCGAATATTTCGGGCGTTTTGCGGGAGTTGGATATTGGTTGGTTGTGATGGGATTAACCTTGCAGTTAAGTCCGTATAATTCCATAATTTTTTGTGCAAATCCACACCAGGATGTAACACCGGAATTAGAAAAATGGTAAATGCCATATTCGATGTTTGGTAATTTTTCTACAAATTCAAAAATCACCCAAGCAAGGTCTTTAGCATAAGTGGGACAGCCAACCTGGTCATTCACAACACCAAGTTCAGGTTTTTCTTTTCCCAAACGGATCATTGTTTTTACAAAATTATTTCCGAAGGTGCTGTAAACCCAACTGGTTCTTATTAATATCGTTTTTTGATTGAGTGATAATGCCCGGTATTCACCTTCAGCTTTTGTTTGCCCGTAAACAGAAATAGGATTCACTGAAGTTGCCACATCAATTGGTGAGGTTGCTGAGCCGTCAAAAACAAAATCGGTAGAAATATGAAATAAGACTGCTCCCGCTCGTTGGCAGGCATTTGCCAAATATTCAACGCCGGTTACATTAATGAGCGCCGCCATGGTATTATCACTTTCTGCTTTGTCAACAGCAGTGTATGCTGCACAATTGATACAAACATCAAATTGATGTTGTGCGAAAAATTGCTGAACACTCGTATTATTAGTAATATCCAGTTCATCCACATCTACAAAAACATAATTATGCTGAGGATGGCGTTTGCTTAACACCTGAATTTCGTTACCTAACTGACCTTTAGAACCTGTTACCAGAATTTTCATTGTGTTGTGTTTTATTTATATTGGAAATTATTTAATGCATTTGGAAAAGTAGGCAAATTTGCATCCTTTTCACTCACTTTAATATCGTCAGGATTAATTTTCCAGTCTATATTCAGCGTGTTATCATTGTAAAGTATTCCGGCATCATGTTCTTTGCTATAAAAATTGTCGCACTTATAAAAAAACTCTGCCGTTTCACTTAATACTACAAAACCATGCGCAAAACCGCGTGGTATATAAAGTTGTTTTTTATTTTCTGCTGACAAAATAATACCAAAGTGTTGCCCAAAAGTTGGTGAACCCTTGCGGACATCAACCGCAACATCTAACACTTCTCCACTTATTACACGCACCAGTTTAGCTTGTGCAAATGGGTCGAGTTGGTAATGTAATCCACGCAAAATACCATAAGTAGATTTACTTTGGTTATCCTGCACAAAATTTACGTTAATTCCTTTTTCACTAAAAACGGCAGCATTAAAAGATTCGAAAAAATAACCTCGTGCATCTTCAAATACTTTTGGTTCAAAAACAAATAAACCCGGAATTGGCGTGTCAATAAATGGCATATAGTTGTTATAATAAAGCGTTTTTTAATTGATTACTATTTAGTAAATGCTGCACATATTCATCATGTAAAGCATCTTTAAGCATTGGCAACTGCATTTCATTATGAATATCAGTTCCTAAAAAATCTATCATATCGTTAATCGCCAATTTTCTGGCAATTTTTTTCTGGATTTCTCCATATTGGCCTAAAAAAGAACGGATGTTTACTTGTAATAACACATCAGCATCTTTAAGCTTTTCATAATAATTTAATTTTCCATGTTCAAACATATATGGATATCTTTCACAATGTGCCAACACCGGTTTATAATTTCGGGATGTAAGTTCAAAAACAGCTTCTTCTAATTGTTTATCTTTAACCCCCATACTCACTTCTATCAGCACATAATTATCGCCAAATGTCAATAGCGGTGTATTACTTTTTATTTTTTGAATAAATTCCTCGTCTACAAAATATTCGGCTGCGGCAATAATATCTGTTTGGTATTTAGCATTAAAATTTTGTTGCCCGCTTAGAATTGTTTGTTCATTGTTATCAAAATAAGATTTCATTATATGAGGAGTCGTAATCAACTGGGTAAATCCCAATGCTTTTAAGCCCTCAATCATTAATAAAGTAGTTTGTTCATCTTTGGCACCATCATCGATTCCCGGAATGAGATGCGAATGCATATCTGTTTTTATTACCGAATAATCAACGATATCTTTTTTAGAAAATAACTTGCCAAATAATGAGAGCAACATGATTACCTTGCTGCGTATTGATTATCGTAATATTTTTTATAATCGCCACTGGTTACATTGTTGAGCCATGCTTCATTTGCCAAATACCAATCTACCGTTTTAGCAATACCTTCCTCAAACTGCAGTGATGGCTGCCAACCTAATTCAGTATTTAGTTTAGTCGCATCAATCGCATAACGCAAATCGTGGCCTGCACGATCGGTTACAAAAGTGATGAGGCTGGCTGAAGTGCCCGGTGTGCGACCTAATTTTTCATCCATTACTTTGCACAATACATGAATGAGGTCAATATTTTTCCATTCATTAAATCCACCAATATTATAGGTTTCTCCTACTTTGCCTTTATGTAAAATGACATCAATAGCTCTGGCATGATCATCCACCCATAACCAATCGCGAACATTTTCGCCTTTTCCGTAAACCGGAATCGGGCGATTATTTTTTATGTTATTTATCGCCAGTGGAATTAATTTCTCCGGAAACTGGAATGAACCATAATTATTACTGCAATTAGAAATAACAACCGGTAATTTATAGGTATCGTGATAAGCGCGAACAAAATGGTCGCTGCTCGCCTTACTTGCCGAATATGGACTATGTGGGTCGTAAGGTGTTGACTCAGTGAAAAATCCTTCTTCCCCTAAACTCCCATACACCTCGTCTGTTGAAACATGATAAAATAATTTGCCTTCGCTATTGTCTTTCCAAATATGGCGTGCGGCATTTAATAAGTTACAAGTACCAACCACATTGGTGATAACAAATTCTATTGGATTGGCAATACTTCTGTCCACATGACTTTCCGCAGCTAAATGAATAACTTTTTCAAATTGATATTTTTGAAAGAGTTGCACCATAGCATCACCATCAACGATATCCGCTTTAACAAATTCATAATTTGAAGCTTTTTCGATATCTGTCAGGTTATTCAGATTACCGGCATAGGTAAGTTTATCTAAATTCACAATATGGTAATCCGGATATTTATTGACAAATAAACGTACAACATGTGATCCGATAAATCCGGCTCCTCCGGTAATAAGCAAATTCTTTTTCATAGTTATAAACTCCAGTAGTTTAGTTGAGTGATTTTTTTTCTAAAAACGCCTTTAATATCAATAAACAAACATTGTTCTTTTGCTATCGACAAGAAGTAACGTTCATCTAAGCCAATATATTCTTTATGCGGTACAGATAAAATGATTGCATCGTATTTTGTTCCATTCACGGTGGTAAGTGAAAAACCGTATTCTTTTTCCGTTTCTGCCTTATCTGCTTTAGGATCCGTAACATCCACGTGCAATCCAAACGACTTAAGTTCATGGATTAAGTCTGCAACCTTAGAATTTCGAATATCGTTAACATTTTCTTTAAATGTTAAACCCATTACCAATATTTTCGAATCAGTAAGATTTTTACCTGCGGCAATTAATTGTTGCATACATCTGCGTGCAATATAAAAGGCCATATTATCATTTACCTTTCTGCCACTTAAAATAACATAAGGTTCATATCCAAGTTCCATGGATTTATAGGTAAGATAATACGGGTCGACACCGATACAATGTCCACCAACTAAACCGGGATAATATTTATGAAAATTCCATTTTGTTCCGGCTGCTTCAATTACTTCGTAAGTATTTACTTGCATTTTATCCAGAATTAATGAAAGCTCATTCATGAGCGCAATATTCAAATCGCGTTGGGTGTTTTCCAAAATTTTAGCTGCTTCCGCTACTTTAATGGATGATGCGCGGTATACACCTGGTTGCACAATGGCACTATAAATCTGCGCAATATTTTCAAGCGCTTCCTCATCTGAACCGGAAACAATTTTAATCACGTTGCGCAAGGTATACTGTGTATCACCAGGATTGATACGTTCAGGTGAATAGCCAATTTTGAAATCCTGATTTAGCAGTAACCCTGATTGTTTTTCAAGAATAGGCAAACAAATTTCTTCTGTGCAACCCGGAAATACAGTTGATTCATACACCACATAATCACCCTTTTTTAATATTTTGGCAATAATTGTTGTGGCAGATTCTAAATAAGATAAATCCGGTACTTTATGTTCATCAACGGGCGTAGGAACAGCAATTATGTGAAAACTACATCCATTTAAATCATCAACATTGTTGGTAAATAACACATCACTACCTTCAAATGCATTTGCAGGAACTTCACCATCAGGGTCAATTTTATTATTTAAACTATGTACCCTTTCCTTTTTAATATCAAAGCCTATAACTGAAAAAATTCTACCAAATTCCAATGCAATTGGCAGGCCTACATATCCCAAACCAATTACAGCAATTTTAGTATTTTTTTTACTCAGTTGTTGATACATGGAAATAATAATTGTTGCAATTATGCGGGTACGGTAATAAATGATTTAATGGACTGACAAATAAATTGAATTTGTTCCTCGTCTAATTCGGTATGCATAGGTAAGGATAATACCTCGTGAGCAATTTTTTCGCTAACCGGGAAATCGCCTGTTTTATAACCATAACTTGCATACGCATCACTCATGTGCAAAGGAACCGGATAATAAATCATTGCCGGTATACCTAAAGCGGCAAGATGGTCTTTTAAGGCGTCTCTGTTTTCGGCAACACGAATAGTATATTGATGAAAAACATGGGTTGCATTTTTTGCACGTGCAGGAATTTGGATGCCCGGAATATTGGCAAGTTGTGCATCATAAAGGGCAGCAGCTTGCTGACGTTTTTCATTATAGGTATCGAGGCGTTTTAATTTTGCATTTAAAATTGCCGCCTGCATACTATCCAAACGAGAATTTACACCAATAGAATCGTAATAATATTTTTTAGCAGAGCCGTGGTCACAAATAATGCGTACTTTTTTTGCCAGTTCATCATCATTGGTAAACAAAGCGCCGCCGTCACCATATGCACCTAAATTTTTAGTCGGGTAAAAAGAGGTTGTTGCAATATGTCCGATAGTTCCTGTTTTTTTTGTTGTGCCATCAGAAAAAGTATAATCACAACCAATAGCCTGAGCATTATCTTCAATTACTACAATATTGTGTTTTGCGGCAATTGCCATAATTTTTTCCATGTCGGCACTTTGTCCAAACAGATGTACGGGAATTATAGCTTTTGTTCGAGGTGTAATCTTAGCCTCAATCGCGTTAACATCAATATTAAATGTATCAGGGTCAACGTCGACAAAAACCGGTACCAATTTGAGTAATGCAACAACTTCAACCGTAGCCACAAATGTGAAAGGGATAGTAATAATCTCATCTCCTTCTTTTAAATCAAGCGCCATAAGGGCAATTTGTAAAGCATCGGTACCATTTGCACATGGTATTACATGTTTTAAACTGAGGTAATTGCTTAATGCTGTGGCAAAGGTTTTCGTAGCCGTCCCATTGATGAATTGAGTGGTATCGATAACTTCCTGGATTCCGGCATCCACTTCTTGTTTAATTTGTTGATACTGAGTACTCAGGTCAACCATCTGTATTTTTCTCATTCCCGTGTCAAATTTCAGGGTGCAAAGATACTTAAACCATAGTGAAGGCGTTTACAAACCCGGCAATCTTTGTAAATTTGCCCGCTTTCTTATGAAATTCAACCACCTGATTTTGCTTT
The DNA here is from genome assembly GCA_035439505.1 of Chitinophagales bacterium. Taxonomy (GTDB): domain Bacteria; phylum Bacteroidota; class Bacteroidia; order Chitinophagales; family BACL12; genus UBA7236. The sequence continues at coordinate 19,796 of DAORKJ010000033.1, read as the reverse complement.
TTTGCCTGTTTGGCAGTCGCCTTAGCGCTCAAATAAACCTGAACGACAGTATAGTATCAGCCCATATTATACAGGTAGACCTCGGTGTTGGCGCACCTTTTGGGGATATGGCCGACCGTTTTGGCGTGCATGCATTGGTTGGCGGAGGCTATCAGTACAAAACGGACGAAAACTGGCTGTGGGGGGTGAATGGAGCGTTTATTTATGGCAGTGTGGTAAGAGAGGACAGCATTTTGAACAATTTACGCAATGATGCCGGCTTTATTATAGGACTTGACGGTCTTCAATATGACCCAATTTTATGGGAAAGTGGGGTGAATTTTAAAGCCGAAGTAGGTAAAATCACGAATATTTGGGGTATAAATCCAAACTCCGGGCTTGCTTTTACCGGCGGAGTTGGTTTTTTACAACATCGCATTTGGATATATATAGATGAAGCTGCTGTTCCGCAATTGGCGCCTACCTATAGAAAAGGTTACGACAGGTTATCGAACGGCCTGATGTTAAATCAGTATATTGGATATTACCTGTTTAGTAATAGGTATTTTGTCAATTTCAGAGGTGGTATTGAAATACAGGAAGCTTTTACGCAAAACAGAAGAAGTTTAAATTACGATACCGGGTTACCTGACGATGAAATGCGTTTTGATATGTTGGTTAATTTGAAATTGACATGGAACCTCCCGATTTTTGAGCAACCAAGAAGTAAATTTTATACCCATTGATATGAAGATTGTAGCCATTGTTTTTGTGTTGGGCATTGTCGGCATTTTATCGCTGATTGTTTTCCAGGTGTTTTATTATAATGTAATTACGCGTATTTATCATGCGGGTATTCGCATTGTTGCGCTCATTCAACCAAAGGCGAAATTATGGGTAGCAGGAAGAAAAAATATTTTTGGAAAAATTAAACAGGAATTTGTCCGCGATAACAGTAAAGTTGTTTGGTTTCACTGTGCTTCCTTAGGAGAATTTGAGCAAGGCCGACCTGTGATGGAGCAACTTAAAAAAGACTACCCGCACATAAAAATTGTTTTAACGTTTTATTCTCCATCCGGATATGAGGTGCGTAAAAATTTTGAGGGCGCCGACTATGTTACCTATCTGCCGGAGGATACTGCATCTAATGCAAAACAATTTGTTGAACTCATTCAACCCGATTTAGTTGTTTTTGTCAAATATGAATTTTGGTATCACTATTTAAATACGCTGGCCACCAAAAAAATCCCAACAGTTTTAATCTCCGCAATTTTCAGAAAAAAACAATTGTTTTTTAAATGGTATGGCCGATTACACAAGGCTATGCTTAAAAAATTCACACAAATTTTTGTCCAAAACGAAAATTCATTTCAACTTTTACAATCCATCAAAATTCAGCATGTTGCTATTGGATTTGACACACGTTACGATCGTGTATTTGAAGTTGCACAAAATGTAAAACAATATCCCGAAATAGCCACATTTACTGCCAACCACAATGTAATTGTAGCAGGTAGTACATGGGCAAAGGATGAAAAAATTCTGGCTGATGCCTTTTATAGTAAATTAGTTTATGTCAACTTTAAAATAATTGTTGTTCCGCACAATATTGATAAAAAAAGTATAACAAAAACAAAAAAACGTTTTAAAAAATACGCTTTAGTTTATTCTGAATTACATAAAGCAACTGAAGCTGATTTAATTGGTAAAAGGGTATTAATAGTTGATACCATTGGTATGCTGAATGCATTGTATCAATATGCAGATGTGAATTATATTGGCGGAGGTTTTAATAAAGGTATTCATAACACATTAGAAGCTGCAGTATACGGCAAGCCAATTTTATTTGGTAAAAAATACAAGAAATTTGATGAAGCGGTAGGTCTGGTAAACGTAAATGCCGCATTAGTTATCAGAGATGCAGACGAATTACTGAATAGAGTTAATCTTATGAACCAATTTCAGTTTATTTATAAAGGCGCAGGTTCCGACGCAGACAAATTCATCAAATCGCATCTTGGTGGAACAGCTACTGTGATGCAATATTTAGCTCAATTACTTAAGTGACCGACTACATGAATTTTTGCTGAATAACTTCTGTTAAACGCTCAATAGCTTCCTTATCTTTCCAATTATATTTATTTGCCAAATCGGCAACAATCAATTGTTTGCCTGCTTCATAACTGGTAACCTGATTAAGTTGTTTAATTGTGTTTTCATAAGCATCCTTATCACCTTTAAATAACTTATTGATAAAAAATAATTTTTCGTTTAAATCAATAACGCTCTTCAAGTCTTTGCCTTTTGATGAAGTGAGTTTATCGGCAAGTGTTTTTTTGTCTTTATACAGTTTGTTATTTAAACCTGCATTAAAGTCTTCTTCCTCTTCTTCGTCACCTAAAATCGCTAAAGGTTTTTTGTCGTTTCCTGAAACGGGTGGTTTTACCTCCGGCGATTTATTTACAACCGGTGTTTCTACTATTTTTTGTTTTTCGATTTCCACCGGAGGAATAATTTGTTCAACCTTTTTTTCTACCTCTTTAAACGGATTAATAACAGGTTCAACAACAGGTGTTTTTGTAATTGGCACATTTATTTCCTTACTAACTATTGGTTCATCAATTTTTTCCACCTTAGGTAATTCAACAGGAGGAACAGGTACCTCAATTTCAGGTATCATAGTTTTTTCTACCTCTTTTTTCACTTCTTCTACTTTAGCAACAGGTATAACCACCGGTGGAACTATTTTTTGACCGGAATCGGTATTGAGCTTATCTTGCAGCTGCTGCACATATTTCCTTAGTAATTCCATTTCCACTTTGTCTATAACACCGTCGTTTTTGATTGAGGCAAACAACAGATTGAGCTTGTCGAGCAGAATTTCTATTTCAGTAATTTTAGTATCCATATTCAAATAAGTAGTTTTAACTGATAAGTAAAACGTAATTTCGTACCAGAAAAATACAGTACAAATGTATGTTTATTGAACCGCATCTAAAAGGAGAACGTCGTGGATGGATAGAAGTAATTTGTGGATCCATGTTTTCGGGCAAAACCGAAGAACTGATTCGCAGGCTTAAACGTGCGCGTATAGCCAATTTAAAGGTTGAGATATTTAAACCTGCCGTAGACACCAGATATGATGTGCAAAACATTGTCAGTCACGATGAAACGGCAATTTTATCTTCACCTGTTTCTAATTCCCTAAATATTCTATTGCTTTCTGAAGATGTAGATGTGGTAGGTATTGACGAAGCCCAGTTTTTTGATGAGCACATTGTAGAAGTATGTGAAAAACTTGCACAAAAGGGAATTCGGGTTATAGTAGCAGGGCTTGACATGGACTTCAGAGGAAAACCCTTTGGCCCTATGCCGGAGTTGCTCGCAATAGCCGATTATATTACTAAAGTTCATGCTATATGTATGCAATGTGGCAATATAGCCTCCTACTCTTTCCGCAAAGTGCACAATGAAAACCAGGTACTACTCGGTGAAAAAAATGAATATGAACCACGTTGCAGGAACTGTTTTCTTAAGGATAGTTAAACTCAACCCAAACTAAGTTAACTTGCAATTATATGACCATTTTCCGCTATTAATGCCTATATTTGTAAATAAAATAAACAATTCAACAAAAGAACAGCTATGAAAAAAAATTTTTTACTTATTGTCTGTTTGATAATTGTTACAGCTTTGCATGCACAAGCTCCTCTTAATTATCAAAGTTCAGTTTTACAAGGCTCTGAGCAGATTCGTGATGCTAAAAACATAACTAAAAGCGATGTATTAAAACAAACTGCCGACCAAGGTGACAGAGCGTTAACCTACTATTGGTTAAATTACTCAGATGCCGTGGATTATGCATTTAATGCCTGGGCACTTGAAAACCTTGCTGCACTTCCGTTATGGCCGGATTCATCAGGCTACGTTGTTACCGGAACCGGTGAGGACTTTTTCTGGTACGGACATGGCTACGTTCATATGTTTGACCCAATTTCTGATTTCGTTTCAGATTTCGTGGATGATAACTTTACCGTTATTGGCGATGCTAAAGATTGGTTCAACGCCGATCATGCGTTCGATATCGATTCAGTGCGTTTTTATTACTTATATGAGCGCCCAACCACAGGCTATACCGACACTTTAAAAGTTTACCTTTTAGCTCCAAATTCAAATTGTTATGTAGAAAACCTCTACTTTGACAATGATGCTAACGGTGACTTTGATGAAGGTACCGACATTAGTGTAGTTCTCTCTAAATATTCTTCTGCCGGCAACAAACCGAACGGAACAGTTACTGAATACACTTTCTTATTGACCGATGCCGACACAGCAAGTGAAAATGTTGCCTTTAAACAAATGGCAATAGATTATACCATTACTAAAAATTCCCCTGATCATTATCTTGGAATTGCCTTCCAATTTATACCAGGACAACCTTATAGCTTAGGTGACACGTTGTTGGACTTTTCTGATCCTCCGCTGAACATCACCAATCCTTTAAATCGTTTCTGGTTGTTATGTAACGAAGAAATATTGGAAAGTTCACCTGCTTCATGGTCTGAATACTCTGAAAACCATAATGGATTTGCCAGTACCGAAGTGCGTTACGATTTATCACCAGGTTCTTGGAATGGTTATTATATCAGCACCTATGCATATACAGATGCATTTGCCTTCGAACAAGGTTATGTGGATTGGTATGTTGCACCAAAAGGTGTGAATTTCCTTAGTTCAACCCCTTCACCATGCGTAAGTTTAACCAAAAACTTCCAGGATTTATCCAACTTTGCTGCAGTTCCAGACGATGCTACTTATTATTGGGAATTTGGTGATGGTAACTTAAGTTTTGAACGTAACCCTAGTCATACCTACCTAATTCCGGGTACTTATACTGTTTGTTTAGCGGTTGACTACGGTGGACAAGCTTATGATTATTGCAAAAATGTATCAGTTGACTATTGCACTGCAATAGAAGAAATTGAAAATTTAAGTGTTATGAGTTTATTCCCTAACCCTGCTGATGATGTTTTAAACATCTCTTTAGAGTTTGGCAGCGCTCAGGATGCACAAATTTCTATCGTGAATATGTCTGGTCAGGTTGTTGAAACAATCACTACCGGTGTAATCACAAATTATTCAAATGCTATTGATATCAGCGGCTTATCAGCTGGTGTTTATATGGTTCGCGTTTCAAGCGGTAACCAAGCTACTATCCGCAATTTTGTTGTAGAATAATACTTTGCAACTTATCATATTAAAAAGCCTCCCATCTTGGGGGGCTTTTTTTTCGCCTATTTAATTAGGTTTCAGTTGTTAATATATGCCTAGTATTGGCTTTGATAATGCAATTAGATCAAACCTAAGATTACAGCGCCCCCACTTCAGTCTGCAGGTTAAACAGGTTATCTATAGGAACCTCACTGATAAATCAGGCTAAATCCAACCCTCAATTGACTGGCAGCAAGGGTAAATATCAACTACCCCTGCTTTATATATTAGTTATATGAGCCATTGGCAGTATTTGGCTTAGATAACCTAATTACCATGTCTATAAATTATACACCTTCCACCCTTGGTGGAATTGATGGTTAGCAAAGCCAATTGCTAAGGATTGATAGCTTTCGATCCGGTGATATTTGGAGATTATCATTGATAAGGAAAAATTAATCGCCTGTCAGGTTAGTTACAGCAAAAGTGGCAGATTGGCCTGTAAGCTCCTGCCATTGGCTTTGCAGGTTATAAAAAAAGGCTCCTTCATAGCGAAGGAGCCTTGAAATATTGATATTGTAGTTGGATTAAATAACTACTAAACGTTTGCTGGTAAGCACTCCATTGATTTCAAATACAACCAGATAAGTTCCTGGAGTTAGGTCGCGAACATCGAGGTTGATGTTTTGGACACCTGAAGGATAATTTGTTGCACCATAGTTTTTAACAGTGGCACCAGACAAATTAACTATTGATATTGCTATAAGAGCGCCATCATTCAGGATAATATTCGCGTTGGTATAAATATCTGCCGGATTAGGTGCTAATGTTACACCTGCAATAATTTCTTCCTGAATAGGTCCTGAACTAACAGTGGTAAAGTCACATTCTGCGCCGGCTAAATTAGTAGCGCGGTAGAACCCGTTACCATGCGTACCAACATAGATAGCTAAACAATCTTTGCTGCGTACCCAATCTTCACGAACTTCAAACACCGGAACAAAACCAGGGCCAATTTCACCGGCTGTAAAGCCATTTTCTAAAGTCCAAGGTGATCCGCTTGAAATTGAATAACTCCAAATTCCAAATTCAGTAGCGATAAGCAATTTATCGTTATCAGATGACAACATAAGGATATCGTAAGCTGGAATATTAGGAAGTGCACCACCATCAGCAACACATTCAAAAATAGCTGCATCACCATCTAAACCATTGTCAGTAATCCAAACGTTTTGGTCAACGCCATATCCGCCAATTGAAATTGCAATTTCATCAGGGTTATTGCGGTTGATACTGATACCTGTGATTTTACCAGGGAAAATATTTGCATAAGTAAAAGATGTTATACCCGCAGTAGCTGCATTAAATACACCAGCTGTTTCCGGATCTCCATCAACATCAACATATTCAAAGTTTGCAGTCAATAAACCACTTACACGGTATAATCTTCCATTTTCTGTTCCTACGTAAACGATATCTCCTGAATTATCATATTCAATAGCACTAATAGTTCCTGATGTAGAAGGTAATATTTTAAACCATGATGGAGCTTCAGTAGAATTAAATAATGCTCCAGTTGTAACCCATAAGTTAGTTTTTACTGCCTGATACAATCTGGATTCATATAATGAAGTAGAAGATAATGTGATATCTCTTCCCAAATAATTCACTTCGTCGCCAATTTCATAAAAATCGCCGCTACCTGCAGGATATTCAACAGAGCCTCCTGTCAAAACAGGTTCAAAAGTTTTGAATAAATCATAATTTTCCCATAAAACAAACGGTGTTACGAAGTCGGTTCCACCATCAGCAAGTCCGTCCTGTGTACAATTAGATGTTCCACCATCGATATTACAATCGTAAATTGCGGCCATTGATGCGCCTTCATTTACTGAACGACGCAAAGCAGCACCGTTTCCGTTGGCAGTTATTGAGAAGAATGTTCCGAATAAATATTCAGGGCGAATATGAGAAATTTCTGCTTTACCACCATCACCACCAAGCACTTCAACAGATTGTAATTCTGAGTTAAGGTCGAAATTTACATATTGCGTTCCGTTATCCTGAGAACCACCCATAGCTTCACCTTCAATGCCAATTGCAACACCATTGGCCTGATAGAAATTCAATCCTTTGTTAAGAGTTGCGAAATCGGGATAAAGCGAAGATGCATTTAAAGATCTTGAAACACCACCATCTGAACCATAATACATGATTTCAGGATTTTCCGGGTGGAAAGTGATAAAATGATGATCGGCGTGGATATATTTAGGATACCAGGCTGGATAACCAGAACTGGTCATTGCTGTCCAGCTGCCGCCCAGTCCATTCCAAGTCCAAGCTTGAATTTGACCACCGATATAAATACGTTGTGGATTATCCGGTTTAACTGCAATACACATATTCCAAGTAGTGTTTGCACCGGTTCCATTTGGGTTAAAAAATTCACTGGCTTCTTCAGTAATTTGGGTGAAGTTTACACCCATGTCAGTTGATTGGTAAACACCCTGAAGTCCATAAGTGCCCGATTTGGCTGAATAGATATACACATAGTTATTATCTGACGGAGCAACTGCTAAAACGCGACGTGTGCTGCCTACAGGTAAACCAGTGCCCAGTTCGTCTAACACTGCAGGGTCTGCAGTTGTAGTTGAACGATAATATTTTCTTAAGCTGGAAGAAATTGCGTGTAAATATCCCTGATTATCGAATTGTGCATCATCAGAAACGCTGCTGAGAGGGCTTCCACCGCCTTCGCAGTTTTCCCATGAGTTACCACCATCTTTAGAAATTTTCAAACCGGTATTAGTTGCAGCAACAACGATATTAGCATCGAGAGGGCTACAAGCTATTCGGTTAACATAAGCCCAAGCAACACCTGAGGTGCTTCCTAAATCAGCTGGAGTTGGTACAGTAGCAGTTAATTGACTAAAAGTAGGTAATTCGTCGCCGGTAACTGCCGGAGCTTTGAAAACACCATCGCCAACAAATCCATGCGTATAGCTGCCAAAAGAGCCATCAAAATAATCGGCCCAGTATTCACCTGTTCCAAAATAGATATCACCATTAGCTGCCTGGTCCATTGCACAAATCAATAAAGAGCTGAATTCTGCATTTTGTGGGTGTGGAAACCATTCCAAACCGCCATTATTAGAATAAAATAAACCACCGCTTGCGCCGCCGGCATACATTCTATCCGGATTATTTTTATCAAGTAAAATAATACGTGTACGTCCACCAACATTTGTTGGTCCCATAGTTTCCCAAGCAAGATTTAATGTTGAGCCACCGCGCTCGCCACTGCTAGCCTGTTGAAAATATTCTTTCATTTGTTCACGGGCAGCAAAAACATCTGCCATTTCCACTTTTCCTGTTTTAGGGTTAGCCTTCATACTGTTTAGCCAGGTGCGGTAACCTTCAACACGAGCGTGTTTTCTTTCTGCACGATCATGCAAACCTTTAATAGTATCACTATTGAAAGCAGTAGACTCTTGTTTTCCAAAGCTACTAACCACAAGCAATGATAACATTACCAGACTAATAAATGAGAGACTGAAAATCGTAAAATTCCTTTTCATGAAACGCTATTTTGGGTAAAACTATAAAAAAATATTAAGACTAATTAACAAGTAAATATTTATGACTAACTAATTACATTTTACAATTGGCTTTGTATGTCAAAACACATGACGTTCTGCATGGTAAGATGACCTTACTAGCGGGCCACTTTCGACATATAAAAATCCTTTATTCATGCCGATTTCGCGATAATGTTCAAACATTTCCGGCGTGACAAATTCTTTTACTTCAAGGTGCATTTTTGTTGGCTGAAGATATTGACCTAATGTTAGTATTTCGCATCCGTGAGTAAGCAAATCGTCCATTATAGCATAAACTTCATCCGGTGTTTCACCGAGGCCTAACATAACACCGGATTTTGTGCGTTTGCCATAGGCTTTTGTGCGCTGAATTTGCTCCAGACTGCGTTCATATTTTGCCTGTGGTCGCACCAAACGGTATAAGCGCTTTACGGTTTCCATATTGTGTGAAACAACTTCCTGTCCGGGTGAAATCATGGTGATAAGTGCATCCCAATTCGCTTTTACATCCGGAATTAATGTTTCTATGGTAGTGCCGGGTGATAAATTTTTAATTGCCGCAACAGTATCATGCCAAACAGAAGCACCGCGGTCGGCGAGTTCATCGCGATTTACACTGGTAATTACAGCATGTTTTACCTTCATTAATTTGATGGCTTCTGCAACGCGTTGTGGTTCTTCGAGGTCGAGTTCCGTTGGTCTTCCGGTAGCTACAGCACAAAAAGAGCAGGAACGTGTACAAACATTGCCTAAAATCATAAAAGTAGCGGTTCCTTCGCCCCAGCACTCGCCCATATTAGGACAATTTCCGCTTTCACAAATGGTATGAAGTTTAAATTCATCAACTATTTGCCTAACATTCCGGTAGTTTTCGCCGGTGGGCAATTTTACTTTAAGCCATTTTGGTTTTCTCAGTCTTTCGTGAGCATCTGCAACCGGTAATTCAATCATTGTTTTACGTAATTTTTACCACTTCTTTCCGAACTGCAAACTTAGGTATAAATAAACAAAAAGCGGCTTGTTGTTTTCCTGAATCATAATAGGAATTTCTTTTAGGTATAACTCAGCACCAATGCCGGTTTCAGCCGATTTGACAAAGTCGTCGTACGTTGCCCAGTCAAAATTTAATCCGGCTTTGCCGAACAATCCGGGCACAAAGGAAATTTCATTAAATCCGGCACTAAATCCGGAGGCCCCATAAATTTTGGTGGCATCTAAAAACAAACTTTCTGTTTCAGGTGAATATTTAATTGGTATGGTAAGGTTACCATCTTCAGCATCGGTATTTAAAGCTTCGAGATAATATGGTTTAACAAACCCTGCAGAAAAGCCGCCTGCGTAATTGGCACTTATTTGAAATCCACTTTTTTCAGCCTTTTCGCCTATTAATCGTTTTTCGCCAATTGCGGCTTTCAAATTAAAAAAGGTGTTTTGTTTGCCGTAAACAAAGGGTTTTGGTGGCGTAAATCCGATAGTAAATTCGTTAACACGTTTTGTTTCTTTAGGGTTTTTGAGGAATGCCAATTCAAAATACATTACCCTTTTTTTGTCGTAGTTGACATCTTTGGTATAATCACCAAAAATACCCCAACCGGTTGTAGTTACTTTTGCACCCATACTAAATTCGTGCTCATAGCTTAATCCGGAAGGTTTTGAAGCAGAATTGCCTTTGTTTAGCACGATGGGATTTGATTTACTTTGAGGTGCAACTACAGTATCCTGAGCCAACACTTGAAAGCAAACCACCATACCTACAAACAGTGCACCTAATTTCATCGGATAATATTACGAATTTTGTCCCAGATAAGTTGCCTAATTTTAAAAAAAATTGTCATGTTAATATCAAAAGTTAGTTATTTGGGGGATTTAAGAACTTCGGCCACACATTTAGGTTCGGGGGCTACCATAATTACCGATGCACCACTGGATAATCAAGGGAAAGGAGAAGCATTTTCACCCACGGATTTAGTTGCTACTGCTACAGCGAGTTGTATGCTTACGCTGATGGGCATTGCAGCGAGAACCCACGGTTTGAATATTGACGGCACAACCGTTGAAGTAACCAAGGTTATGGCATCAAATCCAAGGCGTATTGCCGAAATTCATTGTAAACTGGTAATTCCGGCTGGAACCCTTACCGCTAAAGACAAACAGATATTGGAAATTGCGGGTAAAACCTGCCCTGTAATTCAGAGTTTGAGCACTGAAATAATCAAAGTGCTCACATTCGAATATCGTTAAAATAAAAAGCCCGATCTTAATTAAAAGATCAGGCAACATATGTTTGCGGTTACCAAAAATCAGGTAGTAGTGGTAATTTTTACCCCTGCTACTTCTGTGATTTTGTTTGGACAACCTTCTTTATGGCCGCAAGAAGAAATAGAAACGGTTAATAATACAGCTAATCCGGCTGCAATAAAAACTCTGGTGATTGAACGTGCTTTAAACATAATACTGAATATTTCTTTTGAACAAATTAACTGTGTGTGCAGTTCATTTGATGTTTAACTGTATTAATAACGTAAAGATGCAAAATATATTTTAACTCCGCAATCCACACTCCCACTTTGTCAACAACAGCCGTATTGTTTTATCTTCGGCGCATGCAAATTCATCTAATAGCAATTGGAGGGGCGGTGATGCACAATCTCGCGCTTGCCCTGCATCAAATAGGTTATAAAGTTACAGGATCAGATGATGAGATTTTTGAACCATCTCTGTCGCGACTTAAGCAACATGGGCTTTTACCGGCAGAAAAAGGGTGGTTTCCTGATAAAATTCACGATAAATTAGATGCTGTTATTTTGGGAATGCATGCCCGGGCAGATAATCCTGAACTATTAAAGGCCAAGGATTTAGGGCTCGCGGTATATAGTTTTCCGGAATACGTGTACGAGCAATCGAAAGATAAAATCAGAGTGGCAATATGCGGAAGTCATGGTAAAACAACCATCACTTCCATGGTGATGCATGTACTTAAACAACAAAACATGGCATTTGACTACCTGGTAGGTGCGCAACTAGCCGGATTTGAGACAATGGTGCAATTTAGTGATGCTCCGCTGATGATTATTGAAGGAGATGAATATTTTGCTTCACCATTAGATAAACGACCTAAATTTTTACATTATCAATCTCAAATAACTTTAATAAGCGGAATTGCGTGGGATCATTTTAATGTATTTCCAACATTTGGTAATTATACCGATCAGTTTAAACAATTAATGGAAGGCACAAAATCAACAGATTCATTAATTGTATTTAATGATGACATCAATATTCAATCGTTAATTAATGAAAGTAAAATTGCTGCCAAAATAATTCCATACGAAACACCTGCGTATGTTTTAAATAATCACACATTTCAAATTATTACAGATTCTAATCAATATACATTTTCCATTTTTGGCAGACACAATATGCAAAACATGGAAGGTGCTAAAAAAGTCTGTAATGCTTTAGGAATAAGTGATGCAGACTTTTACACTGCCATGCAATCATTTAAAGGTGCTGCTAAACGTCTCGAAATTTTAAAACAAAATAATGATCATATTATTTTTAGAGACTTTGCACATGCACCGTCAAAAGTTGAAGCAACAGTTAATGCTGTGAAAGAACAATATCCTGAAAAAATATTAGTGGCATGTTTAGAATTACATACGTTCAGTAGTTTGAATAAAGATTTTATAAACCAATATCATAATACCATGCAGAAGGCAGATGTACGTATTGTGTATTTTAATCCGCATACTTTAGTTATTAAAAAATTACCTTCACTTAGTACTTTAGAAGTGCAACATTATTTTAACGATAATGATATGTATGTAGTTAACGATTCAGCTCAGCTATTGGAACTGCTTCAAAAGCTAAATATTGTTAATACTAACCTGTTATTAATGAGTTCGGGCAACTTTGATAACCTCGATCTTACAATTTTAACATAATTTTGAGCGTAACTATGTTAAAACTTGATAAACCACTGGCTTTTCTAGACCTTGAAACAACAGGGATTAACCTTGGTGCCGATAGAATTGTAGAAATCAGCATACTGAAAATTTCACCGGATGGGAAGGAAGAAAGCCTTACCATGCGCATTAATCCGGGTATCGCAATTCCGAAGGAATCCACCGCAATTCATGGTATTAGTGATGAAGATGTTAAAGATGCGCCATTATTTAAAGATGCAGCAGAGCAGCTAAATGCATTTTTGCACAATTGTGATATTGCCGGATATAATTCCAACAAATTTGATATTCCAATGCTTGCTGAGGAATTTTTACGAGCAGACAAGGGATTTGATGAAAACAGACGGTACATTGATGTGATGCGGATTTTCACCCTTATGGAAAAACGAACGCTTGAAGCTGCTTATAAATTTTTCTGCAATAAGGAACTCACCAATGCGCATAGTGCAGAAGCAGATGTAAGAGCTACCTATGAAGTTTTATTAGGTCAATTAGACCGTTATAAAGACCAATTGAAAAATGATGTTCAATCATTGCATGAGTTTACAAAAGATGGGGATTTCGTGGATTTTGGCAGAAGAATGATCATGAAAGACGGCAAAGCGTATTTTAATTTTGGAAAATATACAGGACAGGCATGTGTCGACGTTTACAAACGAGAACCACAATATTTTGACTGGATTTATAAAAGTGACTTCCCATTACACACTAAATTGAAATTAAAAATGATTGAATTCAAAATTAAAACTCAAAATACCTAATCCCTTTGCCCGGAACAATTGTTGTAATACCAACCTATAATGAGCAGGCAAATATTGTTGCCATGATTGCTGCTGTACTAGACACTCCTGACAATTTTCATTTGCTCATTATTGATGATAATTCTCCGGATGGAACTGCATTGGACGTTGAAAAACTGCAGACCAAGTACCCCAATCGATTATTTTTACATAAACGAAGTGGAAAACTCGGATTAGGCACTGCTTATATAACAGGATTTAAATGGGCACTCGATCACGGTTATGATTTTATTATCGAAATGGATGCTGATTTTTCGCATAAACCTTCCGACCTTCCACGTTTAAAAGCAACATGTGAAGCTGGTGCAGATGTAGCCATAGGTTCTAGATATGTAAAATCAGGTCGGGTTGAAGATTGGCCATTAAACCGAATATTATTATCTAAAGGTGCTTCTTTGTATGTGCGGCTGATAACCGGCATTCCTGTAAAGGACACTACTGCCGGTTTTGTTTGTTATAAACGCGCTGTTTTAGAAAAAATTGATTTGGATAAAATTAAATTTATTGGCTATGCATTTCAAATTGAATTAAAATTTGCTGCATGGAAGTGTAAGTTTAAATTAAAAGAAATTCCAATCGTGTTTAAGGATAGGGAAAAAGGCGTATCCAAAATGAGTAAAGGTATATTTAAAGAAGCTGTGTTAGGTGTTATCAAAATGAAATGGAATAGTTTTTCGGATAGTTATGTTAAACATTAAAAAAAATGAGTGCTCCACTTACACATCGTTCGAAAAAACATACCCATAAACGCAAGTCCGGCCTTTTACCCGGAACTGCCATCTACACCGGCAACAAACATCCCGAAAACATTTCTATAAGTCGCATCGATTATAGCGAGCAGCATTTTTCCGAAAAATCATTTACTCAAGGCGATAATATTCCCATGGATGTTGTTGATAACAACATCATGTGGTTAAATGTTAACGGCTTAAATATTGAAGCGCTTATTGAAAAAATTGGTATACACTTTAAATTACATAATTTAATTGTTGAAGATATTTTAAATGTATATCAGATTCCTAAGGCCGATGAGTATCCTGAATCAGATATCATTTATATTACTTTAAATGAATTTTATTTCGATGATGCACAACGTTTACAACGCGACCAAATCAGTTTAATTTTAGGTGGTGATTTTGTACTTAGTTTTCAGGAAGAGGAAGGTGATTATTTTGGCATTATTCGCGATAGATTAAGAAATGCGAAAGGGAAAATCAGGAAAAAGTGCGCTGACTATTTAATTTATGTGCTTATTGACGCAATAGTTGATAGTTATTACGATATTCTGGATCATTATGCTAATGAATTGGAGGCAATTGAAAATGACATTTTTATTCAAAAAAATAAAAATCACCTGTCTCGTATCCATCATGTGAATAAAGACTTAATCTATTTAAGACGTTCTATTGCACCGCTAAATGAAGTGATTTTCAGGTTAATGAAGGAAGAAATTGTTTTGATCCAGCCTGAGACAAAAATATTTTTGCGTGATGTACTTGACCATGTCAACCAGGTTGTTAATCAAATTGATGTAGACAGGGAGTATTTAAGCGACCTGGTACAAACAAATATGGCCAATATGAATAGCCATTTGAACTCCATTATCAAGGTTTTAACACTTATATCTACCATTTTTATTCCGTTGACATTTATAGTCGGGGTTTATGGTATGAACTTTGATAACTTTCCGGAGATTCACTCTCAAAACGGATACTATATTGTTTGGGGGGTGATGATAGCTATTACTATACTCCAACTTCTTATTTTCAAGAAGAAGAAGTGGTTGTAAAATTCATTCACCATAAAAATTTTGTTATGAAAAAACTTTCACTCTTTTTATTTATTACATTAATAACAGGGAGTTTGATTGCTCAAACCACTGTTGCCAATAAAAAATCCGCAACCTATTTTGGTGCAAATTTCGATTTAGGATTTCCATTTGGTTCGTTTCAAACGATTAATGATGAAATTGCCATTGGCGGTGGTGTTAATTTATTTTTTCAACCTGATAAAAAGATCCCTATTTTATTAGGATTTGATATTGCATTTTTGGGCAATGGACACAAATCACAAACCGAAACATTAACTGCAACTATTGAGGCTAATGGGACAATAATTCAAACCTTAAGTTTTCCCTTACGTGCCGAAACCAGCAATATTATTACAAAAGGGCATTTAAATGTTCGGTTTTTAGCGCCAACAAAAACATTTCAACCTTATGTAGACGGGTTAATTGGGTTTAATCATTTTGGAACAACTACAGCTATTTATGATGAATCTCCGGAACATTATTTTACCGAAGAAGATAACGATTTAATTACCTCAAGTTCACAAAATTCAAGCTGGGCAGTTAGTTATGGGGGTGCTGCAGGTGTAATGGTTGAAATTAAAGAAAATATATTTTTAGACTTACGGTTTTTATATACAATGGGTTCGAAAGCTGAATACTATGTGGAAGACGACATTGAACAATGGGAAATATCTTATAACTCATCTATTTTAAGTGAAGAGGAAATTGATGAAGACGATATTTCAATAGCTGCAACACCAAAGGAATCGCGTACTGATATGATGGTAGGCACTGTAGGAATAAGTTTCAAATTCTAACTGTTTTGCAACATATTTCGAGGGACTGTTTTAGAGCAGTCCCTTTTTTTATTGATATAAATATGACAGAAAAACCATACAAATTTTATCTTTAGCATCGTTATCAGCAACCTGATGTTTACGCATAAACACCCTTTAACCAAAAAATTATTAATCATATACCTTCTGGTAGTTGGTGGGTTTTTGTCAATTACATTTATGATGCTTCGGTTTATTGCACCGGGTACTA
>DAORKJ010000033.1:0-3306 GCA_035439505.1 Chitinophagales bacterium | reverse complement strand
CCGAGCAGATTACTACTTGATTTAGTTTATGAGAACGGTCGCTGGGAAGTAAAACATAAACGGATACTTGGCTGGTTGCGTATTGAGTAATTCCCAAAAAAAAGCCGCAGACACTCCTGACTGCGGCTTGAGAAGCATTTGCTTCGGTCTATGAACTAATTTTTGCGAAAAATTATTCTTCTATTTTTATTCATTAATCCTCAGTAAATTGACTGCACACTTTACTAATGTCGTCGATTGATAATTTACAATTCATTTTGAGAAATACATAAGTATTATCCTTTTCATCTACAAGCACCACCATTCTTTTAATTTTACCCTTTTTATTTTCCTTGATACTGATATTCACCTGTTCCTCTGCAGTTATCACACTCATCAATTCGCTATAATTTTTACGTTCCATGCGATCCAATTTACGAGTCATTTTTTTATCGGTTCTATCTTTATAATATTCACCTTCTCGTATACAAATGGTAGTATTTCCAAATTTGCGCAGTAAATCAATAGCTTGTTCATCCTCTATATCATCTACATGGTCATCAGCAATTTCAGCTGCCATTTTCATAAGAAACCCCGGTATCCATAAGTTAATTTTTGAAGAACTCATTTCATCAGGTGTAGGAACGTCAGGCGTAGCAGCAAAAGTGCTTTGGCTTAATAACACGATGGTTAATAGCGTTAATATCAGGCGAAAATTTTTCATAATTATCAAGTTTAAGTTTGGGTTCAATTGTTATCAGATTTACTCTTTGTCTTCAACTTTTTTCAGTTCTTCTAATCCATTAATATCCATTTCAGACAATTTTGAAATATCTTCCATGTTAATTTCACCGAGTATACTTATCATTACAAATTCGCCATCAGAATCACATACTAGTAACATTTCATTTAATACTTTTTCTGAAGCCATTTTGCCGTAGAATTTCACTTTATCCCCTTCTGAATTTACGGTCATTAATTCATCAAAATTAGAAGTAGAAACCGTTGACATAAATTCGCGGTAATATTCACCGGATTTGGCATTGTTTTCAGTATTTTCAAAAACCAAAATCTGAATACCTTTAATGCCGTCAACTACATTTTGAATATCAGGATCAGAGCCAGTTGCAGAAGCTGCAAGTGCAAATAATTTTTCAGTAATTTTTACAGAAGTAAATCCTTCTTTACCTTCATATTTTTGATAAAATTGTTCTATTTGAGCATTTTGAGCAAAAAGAGATGTTGCAGCTGCAAATAAAATTGCGGATAGAATTAATTTTTTCATGCTATAGTTTTTTATGGTTAAAAATTGCTTGTTACCATAAGTCGAACCAAGTATGAAAAAGTTACAGGGCAGTCGAAAAAAAATGCAGTACCCTCAAAATTTAACATTTGAGGTAGTGTAATTATTGCTTATTATGCAAAAATATAGCGAACAGCAACAGTTGATAATACAGGTTGTCTAAACGCACTGTGATATTAACCGGTGCTTTACTAAGGTCAGCAAATAATACAGGAATATTTTTCAAATCCTTTATTTTTCCTTCAATACTATACACAAACCGTTCAGCATCCCAACCTATATATTTTTCCTGACGTTTGTTAAAGATGAGTTGCTTTGATAGTTGTTTGGGGCCATCCTTAAGCGCATTGAATTTATAGTTATTTACATAAGCTTCAGCAATGGCATTTCCGCTTAAACCAGCTATAAGCGCGGTTATATTAACCCCTTCCTGATTCCTGTGTTCCAACATTTTCAAATTATCGCGGATTTCACGAAGGATGGCGTTTTTAGTAATATCTTTTGACTTAGACCTATCGCTTAGCCAGGTAAATAAGTCTTTAAAAGTTGAGAGTCCGGTCTGGATATAGTCAGGCATTGAAAAAATTAACAACGCAAAATAAACAATATCTGATTAATCGGTTGTAATAACCCTCCTTATTTCAAGGAATTTTTTGTTGTAGTATTTTTCGCTTTTTTCGTTGC
Organism: Chitinophagales bacterium; assembly: GCA_035439505.1. GTDB lineage: Bacteria > Bacteroidota > Bacteroidia > Chitinophagales > BACL12 > UBA7236. Next base: position 1,340 of record DAORKJ010000033.1, on the reverse strand, counting down.
TGATGCGCACTCCGCCGGATTCGGGAGAGGAAGTATGTATAAAAGAAAATCCGGTTTCGGGTTCAAAGGAAAGTACAATTCCGACATGACCGGGGTTACCGGGACCATTATTGGGGCCTGCAAAAAGAATTAAGTCGCCCGGTTGGGCTTCTACATAAGGAATTGGTGTTCCGGCATCAAATTGCTGTCCTGAGGTGCGAGGAAGTGCTATATTAAAATGCTTGTATACATAACAAACAAAACCGGAGCAGTCGAAACCGGAATCAGGTGAATTTCCACCCCAAACATAGGGTGTTCCCATAAAGGATTTGGCAAAATTGATGATGCTGTCGGCAATTACTTCGCGCTTAACCTCAGCTGAATCGATGCTGTCCGTTTGTGCCCACCAGGGAGAAAGCTGCCCAAAAACACCATGCGAGCTGGCAACTAGAAGTATGACCGGCATGAATTTTTTGAGCAGCTTCATAATTTAAGGGTGTTGCTTTTTCTTTTTAATCTTGTCGCGTTCCCACCAAACCGGCGTTTGATCATCCGGGTCGAGATTGTAGTTAACACAAATTTCTTCGCCCGGCTGAATATCACGAACGGCAACAAATTCAAGAATATTGAGGTCGAAATCAGGCAAATAGCGTGCATTTGGTGCATAGCTATGGTTATAAAGTGAGCCGAATCCGAGCGCCAAAGCACCTTTTCGTCCACTTTTACCCCATTCGAAGTAGTATTCATATAAAAATGTGTCATTGAGTAGCAGTCTGTCTTTTTCATTAAAAACAATCATAGGTGCTATTTCAATAACTGTGCCCGCCGGAATTAACTTGCTGGTAAACACGGCTCTTCCCCTATCCGGTGTTTTTGCGACAAACAGATTATCAGGTAAAAAAGGCGTTAATGCTCTGATGTTAGTGGTATCTATGTTTTTCGTTTTTTTAGACATCAGATTTATTATTTTTTGCCGGTAACGGCGTTAATACCAGCCTGTAAATCGGCGTAAAGCGACTTATAGTGTTGTTTTACAGCAGAACGGTCCTTCAATTTTGCCGTTGCATTGATTTTGGTCATAGCCTCATCATACAACTTAAATAATTGTTCTGTTTTCTCATCGAACTGACGTTCATCGTTTCCGGTAGTCAGGATTAATTGGTCGATAGCGGAAGCAATTCCGTTAACGATTCGTTTTTTTGCACTGCGCTTGCTCATTGATAAAATTTGCGGCAAAATTACGCATATATCTATCTTTGCACAAAAAATACCCAAACTATGTTTGATTTGAAAAAAGCGATGGAGATGAAAAAGAAGATGGATGAGGTTCAGGCTCGTCTCGAAAACATCTCAGTTGACGG
>DAORKJ010000032.1:0-35957 GCA_035439505.1 Chitinophagales bacterium | reverse complement strand
GAAACAGGTGGCGATTTATGGACTTATAATGCATTTGTTCATCCGCAATTTACTACTGCCGATGGATATATGTTGTTATCTTACAATGAAAACAGTATGAACTTTTTCGATTTATTTGAAGATGCCAGAATTTATCGTCCAAAATTTATTTATTTTAAATATCTGTAAAAAATTGACAAGTTATTTTAACAAAAAAAGGTTACCAATGTGGTAACCTTTTTTTATCCATTAATTTTTTCGAATTATGCTACATGTGCTTTAACCTGATACCAGTTTATTTTTCTGGTTAAATACATTGTTAAGGCTAACATAATTACTAATCCAATACTTCCAAGTAATAATGCGTAATCGTTGGCTTGCAGGATGACAAATAAAAATCCGTACAACCCTGATAAAATAAAAAACAACAATACCGATAATTTTTTTTGCGTAAAAACCGCGAGTGAGTAAAGTGTAATCATTGTCACAATTACTGACGCTGCAATTAAATAAGCAATATTAAAATCAATATGTTCTGATATAGAAATAAGTAACACATAAAATAAACTCAATGCCAATCCCACTAAAATATATTGAAATGGATGTATACGGTTACCATTAATTATTTCTACCAGAAAAAATACTAAAAACGTCAGGCCAATAGTTAAAATGGCATATTTTACCGAGCGCATTGCTTTCTGGTAATCATTGGTGGTATTAACCAAATCAACACCAAATGATGATTCCTGCAATTGCGATGTATACGCATCATCGTCCCACATTTGAGGGTAATTTCTGTTTAATTCCAATATGTCCCATTGCGCAGTAAATCCATCGTTTTGTATGGTTTTATTATCCGGAGAAAATGCACCATTAAATCCCGGTGCACTCCATGGTGAAGATAAATTTACAGATGTGTTATTGCCAATTGGTAAAAATGCAATTTCACTTGTGCCCTTCACCTGCAAATCGAAATTAAATTGCCAATTAGTAAAAAAATGTGTGGTTAAATCTATTGGTAATGTAACACCACTTTCACCTAAAATTTTACTTTTTAAACCTGATTTTATTGGTAATTGTTCGTTATCTAATTTAAAATTCAATGCATTTTGAACGCCACTCAGGTCGTTGATAGCAATAGATAAATAAGCATTTTCCCACAGCGGAGTGCCATCAAATTGCGCCGACTGAATAGCTGCCACATCAAAATTGCCGTTTACATTTAATGCAGCATCATAAACAGTAATTTCATAAATACTGCGTTCAAGTTTTTCCGGACTTAATTTTCCGGTTACGGCAAGTTGCTGTGGAAGAAAATGTTTATTGTGATATTGTTTTTCGCCTTTTGGTGAAATCTTTACATACGGAACCGTTAATACCGGTCCTGCAATTTGCTGATTTCCTGCCCAGGCTTTTTCCACCTCGGTTTCTACGCTTCGCCCGGTGTTTTCCCTTTCAGATATGATAGGTTGAACCAGGTTTGCCGGAATCAGCATTAACAGGGCTAATGCAGCAATGATGATCATTTTTACGGTAATGGAAGTGCTTAACCATGACTTTGCAGGTTGCTCTTCAGGAGAATAAGGTAATTCGTTCATAATTATTTACTTTGTGTATCAAAGCTCTTTGTTTTTCCAAGAATAAACAAGTTTTTAACACTTTTTATTTTTTTGCCGTCCGAAAAACCTTTTACCAAACCAAATTGCCGTTGAATATGGTACATTTGCTAAAGCCGGGTTTCGGCTGGAAATGAGGTGACAGAGAGCATGAGCAATAACAAAAAATATAAAATTGGCATTTGCCTTTCAGGCGGAGGTGCCCGTGGAATTGCACATATAGGAGTTTTGCAAGCATTTGAAAGCGCCGGTGTATTCCCCGAAATTGTATCCGGTTGCAGTGCAGGCGCCATGGTAGGTGCTTTATATGCTGCAGGGTTTGCGCCTCGCGAAATTTTTAAACTGATTGAACATCGCAGTTTATACAGTATTATTAAAATGGGACTTCCCAACAAGGGCATGATGGAGTTGTCCTATTTCAAAAAAATATTACAGGAAAATATTGAACACGATAGTTTCGAATTATTAAATCTTCCATTTTATGTTTCCGTTACCAATTTAAATACGGGCGATTATGAAATAATCAGCAATGGCAAACTGGTTGATTATGTTATTGCCTCACAGTCTATCCCATTAGTATTTAAACCACAAAAAATTGGTGAACATTATTATGTTGATGGTGGTGTACTCAACAATCTTCCTGTTGAACCTTTGCGCGACCAATGTGATATTTTAGTTGGTGTTAATGTTAACCCAATTAATTATACCGATAAATTAACCGGAATGCGTGATGTAGGATTTCGTGTATTAAATCTAACCTTAAAAATGAATATGGAACAACGCATCAATATGTGTGATTTTGTAATTGAACCGGAAACATCTGAGTACACCATTTTTGACATTAATAAATCAAAAACGATATATGATGTAGGTTACGAAGCGGCATTACCTGTTGTAGAAAAAATTGTCAGTCAGCTGAAAGAAAATTACTAATCTTTCCTATTGTGTTTTATTTATATTTGCTGAAAATAAATCACTATGCCTTTAATACTTCCTGTTAACGATAAAGCACCTCAATTTGGCGACGATTGTTATGTAGCCGATAACGCAACTATTGTGGGTGAAGTAATTATGGGCAATCAATGCAGTGTTTGGTTTAATGCAGTGGTAAGAGGAGATGTTAATTCGATAATAATTGGCAATAAAGTAAATATTCAGGACAATGCGGTAATTCATTGCACTTATCAGCAGGCTGCAACAACAATTGGCAATAATGTTTCTATCGGCCATAATGCGATTGTGCATGGTTGTACTATTCACGATAATGTATTAGTGGGCATGGGAGCAATAGTAATGGACCATACTGTTGTGCATTCCAATGTATTAATTGCTGCCGGTAGTGTAGTATTAGAAAATTCGGTATTGGAAAGTGGATTTATTTATGGCGGTGTTCCCGCAAAAAAATTAAAGCCTTTGAGTGAAGAAGTCTTTAAACAAAATATAGACCGAATAGCTAATAATTATGTGATGTATTCCACATGGTTTAAAAAAGTGTAATTATTCTATATCACTTTTTATCGTGCCTTGTGGTTTTTTAATTCTATAGGTGGTGAGTTGTTCGTCTGCTTCCATTCCTTCACCGTAAATTACCTGATCAGGTGTAGTAATTTTTACAAATTTTTCGGTGTAAATAATATGTTTACGTTCATCCCAAATTAATTCTTCTGTGCTAAGATGTTCGTTATTTTCATTTAAAACCTGCACATCATTTTTCAAAACCGTTTTTCCATCCGACTCATATCGAATACCGTAGTTAGCAGTCAGCCAACTGGTAACGCGCAGACTGTCATTATAAAAATCAACTTTTAATCCTTCGGTAAATTCAGTGTATGGTGGAGCTGCCAACACTCGGGTAACAGCAGGTGCAGTAACTTTTACTTTTACCCGACCATCTTCACTATAAAATAATTCTATATTTTTTCCGCGTTCTACTCCTGGTTCTGCGAGTTTAGAAGTTTTATTAACTTCATCCATGTCGTTTACACAACTGCTTAAAACTAACAAGCATGTAAAAAATAAAACGGAGCTAAATAAATAGTTCGACCTATACGTTTGCTGATATGTTTTTAAGCGAAACATCATGTTGCAAAAAACATTCCGGTAGTAATCATTAATTTAATTTATAATCCTGGAACCAGCCCATATCTACAATAGTAAATCCAACTCCGAAGTTATAATAGGTTTCAGTTATAGTAGTATTACTTCCTCTTTGACCCGCATTAACAAAAAAGTTGAGTCGTGAATTTCTTAAAGTAGATTGCACTTCTTTTCCAACACCCAACGGCACTGAAAAACCACTCGAAATTCCGCGGTCATTTAATTGAACACCATCAACAATTAAATTACTTTGTCCGCTATATACAGCAAAACGAATTGTCCATGGTGCGGTATTAAATACGCGCTGACTTTTATCTTCACTTACTTTTGTATTTGCAGCTTTAGCTTTGGTAAATAATTCGCCACCAACAGTTACTCTCCAGCTGTCGCCTAATTGTCCTGCATCCTGAAATCCTTTATAATCACTCCAGTTAGTTCTGTTATATTGAGCGCTCAAAGTGAACTGATTTTTGTCTTTTTGTTCAGTTGTAAAAAAGCTGAAAGCCAATCCACCCTGAAACGAAGCGGGTAATGTAATATTTCCTGTAGTATCCGGTTCCATATAAATGGTATCGGTAACCGATTCATAATTACCTGTTTTAAAAATGTTGGTCCATAAAACAGATTGCTCACCATTAACATTAATTTGTGGTGACATGGAACCACCAATTCGCCAAACTAAAAAATCGCGCGACACATCACTTGTGCGTGTGTATTGTCGGGTAAGTCCAATCCCCATGTTGTAAATACCTCCATTAATATTATTACTTCTGGTCAATTTTGTTGTTTGTGAATTAACCTGTTCCGGAAACGAAGCATACGTAATATTATATAATGAACCGAACAATTGAGCTGCATTTGCACCAATACTTACAATATTAGTTGCAGTTACTGGTTCATTGTTGAGTATTTTTCCTGTGTGAACTGTATCAGACTGATATTTATATCCTAAACCACCATATATCTGGTATAATTTTCCATCACCAACGTAATTGTATTCTTTCATACCTAAAACCGGATCATCCGTTGGTTCTTCCTGAATAATATTGTATTCAAATGCACTGTAAGGAATTAAACCAAAACTTAATCCGAATTTCGAGTGACGCAATTTTTTTAACATAGGAAATCCAAAAGCCATATAAGAAAGATTACCATCACCGGAGGTATAACTTTCCAAATCGTTTTCCAGCGTTAAAACATTGCCGTATGCACCAACATCAAAAGTGGTATAACTAATATCGGCATAAGAAGCCGGGTTGGTATAGTTGATATTATTGGGTGTAAAATAAGCTGCTGACATTCCGCCGAGGCCATTTGACGCACCAAAAGTGGTAGGAAAAATATTACCTAATCCATATCTGGAATAAGGTGAGTTCACCTGTGCCGATAACATCGTTATTGAAAAAAATAAAATAAACAGGGGAATTCGTCGCAAAACCATCAGTTATCAAAATTATATTTAAGAATAGTATTCAAACCCTCTAAAACCAGATTTGGGCGTGCAAATATCCGGCTTTTCACATGCAATTCAAAGAATGATGCATCTCCGCCGGTAATAATAACATGTAAATCGTCGTAAATGGCATTGTAGGCAGCAATTGCACCTTCCACTTCCCATAGTGCACCATTAATTGCCCCCGAAAGCATGGAGTCGGTGGTAGAATCGCCTGTAAGTAATGGTTGTTGCACGAGCATTTGTGGTGTGAGCGATATTAACGGCAATCTGGCGGTAAAATTGTGCATGGCCTTTAAACGCATAACCAGTCCCGGCGCAATACCTCCACCTAAATAACGATTATCGGCCCTCACGAAGTCGTATTTTATACATGTTCCCGCATCAATGCTCAACACATTTTTTCCCGGAAACGCAGCACTGGAGCCAACTGCAGCTGCAAGCCTGTCCTTGCCTAATGTTGCAGGCGTGGCATAGTCATTAACAATTGGCAGTTGCGTATTTTGTGAAAATTTTAACAGTTTGAAGTAATGTTCGAGTTGTTCTTCCAGTTTTTCATCGAAATGATCAACCGAGCTAATGATGGCAGTACTAATTTGATATTCATCAGCAATACGTTCAATATGTTCGGTTTGGATTTGCTGACAGGATTCAAGGTGCAATAATTCATCACCATCAAAAACGGCACATTTATGAAGGGTGTTCCCTAAATCTAATACGAGATTCACGATGCGAAATTCGCTAAAAAAACGCAAAACACAGTTAAATCAAGCGTTTAATTGCGTTTACCTGCTTCACTTTTGTAAGTAGTATAACAAATTACTAAATCGGCTTCACTGCGCCATTCGGTAAAATAAATGAGCATATCGGCTTCACTTTTCCAATCGGTAAAATACCAGATGCCACTATTTTCGGTAGCATCGCTTTTCCATTCGCTTTTAAATACAATAATATCGGCTTCTGAAGGCATTTCGGTAACATACACCTTTTTATTGGCTTCGCTTTTCCATTCGGTTACATAAATCACTTGGCCTTTGGCTTCTGAAGCAATAAAAAATGTGAAAATGGCGATAATCAGGGTTAAACGTTTCATCGTTGAATAGCTGTTTGGTTTAAAGTTATGTCAGTTTAGCGTAAGCGACAAATTCACACATGTTGGGAAAGCCGTTTTCGCTATTGATGATGCATATTGACTAATTTCGTGCCAAAATAATGTAATTAAAATGGGCAAAACATCGGCAATTAACCTCAAAATAACCCTGGATGAATCTAATATTCCTGAAAATATAACCTGGATGGCCAGCGATAGTAGCATGCAACAACCTGAAAGCTGTAAAGCATTTATGTTGAGCTTGTATGATGAAAAGCAGGAAGAAACCCTTAGGATAGACCTTTGGACGAAAGAAATGCGACAGGATGAAATGGATAAATTCTTTTTCGAGACCATCATGACCATGTCCGACACCTATAAACGCGCCAACCAAAACGAAGAAATGGTGCATTTTATCAAGGATTTCGCATTTGCTTTTGGCGAAAAAGCAGGCCTTATAAAGCGGAAAAACGAAGGTTAAGGGTTGCTTCCGGCAAATCGGCAAGTATTGCAATTAAACCATCGGTTACTAATCTTGTTTAATAAAAACAGGACGACATTTAGTTTTTGGAGAATAACTACCTTTATACCATGAATGGCTATTTAAAACTGATGAAAATTTTCGAAGTGCTTTGGCTCTTCGTTGCTTGTGTGGCCCTTGTATTGGCCATTACCAAAGGTCTGAACGGAGAAGCTTACGGTTCATATGTGTGGATTACTGTTTTCACTTCCGGAATCGCCTTTTTCATGTATCGTTTCAAGAAAAAGAATCGCAAATACCTCGAATCTTACTACAAAAAGAAAGACGAGCAGCAGGCAGCTAAAAACTCCTGACCAACTTTTTACCCTAAAAATAAGGCTACATTGGGTTTGGGTTTTGTTTTCCACATCCCATCCACTACCTTTGCAACCCCAATATCAATAAAAATCTGACATTATAATATGCTAATTTCAAAAATCCGCAAGTATTCATGGGTAGTCGTAGGCTTGATAGCCCTGAGTTTAGTGATGTTCCTGCTTCAGGATGCTACCAACTCCAATACCGGTATCTTTAACAAAAACAAGGCACCGAAATTTGCCGAAATCGATGGCGAAGAAGTTTCCCGTGATGAATTTAGTGAGCGCCGCGGAAAATCAATCCTCGAATACCTTACTTTTAACAATCAGGTAATTGCCTACGAACAAGGGCAGTTTCAGCTTGACCCACAAACTGAATTCAGTGTTGGCGAACAGGCTTGGACCGATTTTGTTAATGAGAAACTCATCGACAAAAACCTGAGTGAACTCGGTTTAGCGATTTCCGAAAATGAGTTTAGTAACCTCATTTATGGTCCGGATCCACATCCGGTAATCAAAAATTACTACGTTGGGCTATCACAAACTGGTCAGTACGACCCGTCTGTATTGCCAGGATTTGTTGAAAATATTTCAAATCCGGAAACACAACAAAACAATCCGCAAGCACGCCAGGAATATTACCAGTTTGTTTCTCGTGAACAAGTGGCAAAACGCGATTACAAACAAACTAAATACATGAGTTTGTTTACAAAATCTGCTTACGTTCCTGAATGGTTAGCTAAACGCAGTTATACTGTTTCAAATACACGTGGCACATTTACAATGATTTCGTTGCCTTATACTCAAATTGCCGACTCAACTATTACCACTACTGATGCGGATTTGAAAAAATACTACAACGAAAACAAAAATAAATTCAAACAAACAGAAGGTCGTATTGTAGAATATGTAAGTTGGGAATTTTTACCAACTGCAAAAGACAGTGCTGAAACATTAAAAGCATTAAATGAAAATTTAGTTAAAATGGCCGCTTCTAAAAGCGACTCAGCATATATGATTGCTCGTTCTGACGATCCTGATAAATTTGGTAATTCTTATTATAGCAGAAACGATTTATATGCTCAGGGTATCGACTCTTCAGTAGTTAGCAATTTTTATTCGCAAGCAGTTGGTGCATTAGTTGGTCCTTTCGAAAATGGTGGTATGTATCGCGTAGCTAAAATTAAAAATCGCAGCGCAATGCCCGATTCAGTTAAAGCGCGTTTAATTGTGGTTGGCATTACACCTGAACGCGATAGTATTAAAGCGAAAGGTTTAGCAGATAGTTTATTAGCTGTATTAAGCGCAGGTGGCGATTTTGCTGCACTTGCTGCTCAATATTCTGACGACCAACAATCTGGTCAACAAGGTGGCGATATTGGTTGGGCTACTCCTTCCATGAATTATATTCCTGAATTCAAAAAATATTTCTTTGAAACAGGAACAACCGGCAAAACTTCAATTATTAAAACTGCAAATGGTTACCAAATAATTGAAATTACCGAAATGTCTGATAGAAAAGAATTAGTGAACGTAGCATTTATGAGTAAAACAATAAGTGCCGGAAAAGAAACTATCGATTCTATTGAAAAAGCCGCTACTGCTTTCTACGAAAAATATCAAACACCTGAAGATTTTGAACAAGGTGTAATTGATAACAGATTATTTAAACGTGTAACTCAACCGCTTGCAAAAAATATGTATGAAGTTCCGGGAATTGAAAATACCCGCGAAATGATTACCTGGGCATTTGATGCTGCAAAAGATGAATTCAAGTTTTTTAATATGAGTGAACGAGTAATTGTTGCTTATGTTAAAGAAGTTCGTGTAAACGGTATTGCCGATTTAGAAAATGTAAGAGAAATTGTTGAGCAGGAAGTTATTAAAGAGAAAAAAGCAGAGCAGTTAGGTAAACAAATTAAAGATGCCATGAGCGCAGGTTCAATGGATGCTGTTGCTGCTAAATTAGGCGTTCGTGTTGATACTGTTCGCAATGCAAGTTTCGGTTCACCAAACGCACCAATTTTAGGTCGCGAACCAAAAGTTATCGGAACTGTATTCTCTACCGAATTAGGCAAAACCAGCAATGTAGTTGCAGGTGTTCGCGGTGTTTATGTTGTTTCTCCTATTGAGTTTACACCGGTTCCTGAAACTTCAGATTATACCATCAACAAAAATCAGTTAACCTATACTATGCAAAATAAATATCAGGGTCAAACCTTGTTAAACGAGCTGAAAGAAAAAGCGAAGGTAACAGACAACCGATATTTATACGGGGAGTAAACTTTTTTAAGGATACTTTCGTTTAGAGCTTAAGGCACTGAACATTTTTCCCGCAGATTTCGTCAGAAGCAGTGAAATGCCGGCGCCATCTGCGGGAAATTTTTATCCCGGAATTGAGTATATTTGACTATCGACAAAACAAAACAAGTGGAACTCGTAAATAAAGTAGCACAAAGCGGCATCATTTCATTCGATTTGGAAACCTATTTTCCGGACGAAAAACGTATTGTCAGCTTCGACCTGAAAGATTATTTATTTAAAGGTTTAATTCTTCGTGAAAAAGATTTTCGTGAAGCATTGGCTGCAATAAATTGGGAAGATTACACAGGGAAATATATGGCCATTTTTTGCTCGGCAGATGCTATTATTCCAAATTGGGCGTGGATGTTAATAGTTGCACAAGCTGAACCATTTGCAACAAAAATTGTAATGGGAACTCCTGATGATTTGATAAAACAAATGTATAGAGAAACACTCGCGACAATTGATATAGAAACTTTTCGTGAGCAAAAAATAATTATTAAAGGATGTAGCGACAAACCGGTTCCGGCGGATGCTTATCTTGAAATAACAAAAATATTACGTCCCGTAGCTAAGAGTATTATGTACGGAGAACCTTGTTCAACAGTTCCTGTTTTTAAGAAAAAATAATTGCTTTGAAAAAAATTCACTATCTCCTTATCGGCGCATTTGTTGGTGTTGCAATTTTTATTGGTTACGCTGTATCAGGTAACGACAAAACAACCAACAACGAAAATATTGCTGTAGCAACCGACACGCTGCGGGCTTTGGCTGATGATGTAACCACCATAAGATATTTTGCCTCCAAAATGCCCGAAAGCACTACGTTTGCAGGCGAACCTGTTCCACTAAATGACATTGAAGTGCGTGAAAGATTGGACCGCGAATTGACTGTTAATGGTTACTGGCATTCAAATATGATTCAGAATTTGAAATTAGCCAGTAGATGGTTTCCGGTAATTGAACCGATACTAAAAGAAAATGGCATACCAGACGATTTTAAATATTTAGCTATTGCCGAAAGTGGTTTACGCAATGTAATTTCTCCATCTGATGCACATGGTTACTGGCAATTTTTAAAAGGCACCGGTTTACAATACGGATTAACTATTAATGCAGAAGTTGATGAACGTTATGATATGGAAAAATCAACTTTAGCCGCAACAAAATATCTCAAAGATGCTTATGCTAAATTTGGGAATTGGACATTAGCCGGTGCAAGTTATAATGCTGGAATGGGAGCAATAGAAGGAGCAGTGAATTATCAAAAGGAAGATGCGTATTACGATTTATATCTGAAAGATGAAACATCAAGGTATATTTTCCGTGCACTGGCTTATAAAATCATATTTGAAAACACACAGAAATATGGTTTCTTTTTGACAAAAGACGATTTGTATAATCCTTTGCAATACCAAACTGTAAAAGTGGATAGTACCATTACCGACCTTGCCGATTTTGCTCAAAAGCACAACACTAATTTTAAAATGCTGAAGTATTACAACCCTTGGTTGAGAAGCACTTTACTAACAGTTAAAAAAGGCGAAACCTACCAAATTCGTTTACCACTAACTGCAACCGTTAAAACCGGAGGCACTCAATAAGTACGTTTTCCAATCACAATCAAAATCTTTATTTTTACCGTTGTAACTCATGACGGTAAAAAAACTCAGCGTAATTGTACCTGCCTATAACGAAGAGGCAACAATAGCCACCATCTTAACCACCTTAAGTAATGTGCAGTTAATACATGATATTGAGATGGAAATTATTGTGGTGAACGACTGTTCACGCGATAATACGGCGGCAAACCTGGCTGCATTTATGGCAGCACATCCACAAGTAAATATCAGGGCTTTTCACCACGAAAAAAACAAAGGCAAAGGCGCTGCGTTGCACACCGGTATAACCAACGCAACAGGTGATTTTACCATTGTACAGGACGCTGATTTGGAATATGACCCCTGGGAATTCAACATTTTACTAAAACCAATTGTAGAACGCAACGCAGATGTTGTGTATGGCAGTCGGTTTATGGGTGGTAAACCACATCGCATTTTATTTTTCTGGCATTCGATAGGGAACAAATTTTTAACGCGCTTATCTAACATGTTCAGCAACCTGAATTTAACTGATATGGAAACATGTTATAAGCTGGTTCGCACTTCTATTTTACAATCTATTACGCTTAAAGAAAATCGTTTTGGCTTTGAACCTGAGCTTACACAAAAACTGGCAAAGGTTAAAAACATTGCTATTTACGAAGTCGGAATTTCCTATTATGGCCGTACCTATGCTGAAGGAAAAAAAATAAATTGGAAAGATGGCGTTAGAGCTATTTATTGTATAATTCGTTATGGCTTATTTAAATAAATTTGAATTTACCCAAACTCGATATTGTTTTACCATGCTATAATCCGGCGAATAACTGGGTGAATGCCATTATTGAATCGTATCAGGCACTTTCAACATTGTTACCTCAAACAGCCATTAAAATAATTTTAGTAAATGATGGTTCTACCAAACAAATCGCTGAAAGTGATTTAACACAATTACAACAACAAATAGTTGCTTTTCAATATATCCATTATCCGGTAAACAGAGGAAAAGGTTATGCTTTACGTAAAGGTGTTGCAGCAACTAATGCTCCCATTTGTATATACACTGATGTAGATTTTCCATATACAACAAATAGTATAATGGATTTATTGCAACAACTCACAAGTGCACAATTTGATATTGCCGCCGGTGTAAAAAATAAAAATTATTATAAACATGTTCCACCATTCAGGCGATTTATTTCTAAGTTGTTACGCGCATGCACCGGTTTTGTGTTGCGTTTAAAAGTAGCTGATACACAATGTGGTTTAAAAGGATTTAATGAAAAAGGCAAGGAATTATTTCTTTCCACCACCATTGATCGTTATTTATTTGATTTGGAATTTATTTTTTTAGCTTCTAAAAATAAAGAAGTAACTATTACACCTGTGCCCATTGAGTTAAATGAAAATGTACACTTTAGCAGCATGCGTTTAGGTATTTTATTTACCGAAGCAAAAAATTTCATCACCATATTTTTTAAAAATTTTAAATAATGCATATTTTACGCAAACACCCATTGGTAGTACTCATTGTGATGAGTATAATAATAATTTGTGGGGTTTGGAGTAAAATTATTTTCCACCCAAACACTTACTTATTGTCCTCTGGTGGTGATGCTTCTAAAAACAATTTTACCCCAGCCTGGTTTGTGAAATACGATGAAGGCACCAGGTTTACCGGCATGCATTATCCTTATGGCGAACATGTGGTATATACCGATAATCAGCCTGCTATTTCATGGGCTTTAAATTTAATCGATAACAATATTTATCCTATTCATAATTATACCGTAGGTATTCTGAATATTTTATTATTTGTCTCCATTTTATTTGGTATTATTTTTCTGTTTCGCATTTTAACGTATTACAGATTACCGGGCTGGTACGCCGCTATAATGGCGCTGGCTATTGGATTGTTTACGCCGCAATTGGATCGATTCTGGGGACATTATGCATTGGGATATGCCGTTTTTATACCCTGGTTATGGTGGCGATTAATTAAAGTAAAAGAAAATAATTATAAACTAATTACCATTTTTTTCACCATACTGCTCATTACCTTTTTTGGATTTATACATATGTATTATGTATTAATTGGGGCATTAATGGTGGGATTTCATGCATGTGTTGTTTTTATTAAAAATAAAAGGCAATATATGCAGGCGATTAAATTACTGGCAATTGCCGGAATTCCGTTGCTGGTGGTAATGTTATTTATGTTTTTTACCGACCCGGTTAACGACAGACCTGAAACTCCTTATGGATTTTTCAGATATAAAGCGAATTTCCAAACGGTATTTCTTCCTAAACATGGCACCTTAACTAATCAGGCAAAAAAATTATTCCACTTTGGTCACGCCGATGCAGAAGGATATGCATTTGTTGGCTATACAGGATTTATTTTTTTATTTATTATCCTGTTTATTTATTTCAAAAGGTTATGGTATAAACGTTCAGTGCGAAATGCTTTATTGCCTATGCCCGGAGATTTAGGAGCGTTTTTTATTACCGGTATTTGTATGTTACTTTTTTCAATGACGATTCCATTTAATTTGGGTTTGGAATTTTTGTTAGATATACTTACCCCTTTAAAACAATTTCGTTCTCCGGGAAGATTCGCCTGGGTGTTTTTTTATATTTATTTAGTGGGTATTGCAGTACTTATTTATGTAATACATAAAAAGATACAAAAACGGTATCCGAAATTAGCCATCGCATTTCTAAGTGCATTTACTATTTTATTATTGGTAGAAGGATTGTCGTGGTTTAGTTTAACTGCAAAAGGAATTCAAACTAATAATGAATCAAATCCTTATGATGGGAAAAATACTTTTTTTGCCGATATGTTCAACGGCACAGCATATTCCCCTGATGATTTTGATGGCATTTTATTTTTGCCTTCCATTTTTCAGGGATCAGAAAAATTATATATAGACAGAACCGGTTGGGGTAATTTTCCTAAAGCAATGGAATTGTCGTATCAAACTGGATTGCCATTAGTAAGTTATATGATGAGTCGCACATCACAATCGGAAACATTTAATGATGTATTAATAGCTGCACATCCTTACATAAAAGTAGAGTCAACTGAAGGGGTATTTTCCTTAAAAAAACTCGTCATCATGACCACCGACCGGCCCAAAACAATTGGCGAAAATTATATTTTAAATCACGCAACAAAATTCAGCAGCAAAGCGGGCTTCGATTTATATGCATTTGACATGGCCTCCATAAAAGAAAAAGGTCCTGCATTAGCAATAAACGACTATTTGCAGGTAAAAGACAGTCTGCAAGTATTTACCTCGCCAACAGGAACAGTTTATCAGGCTGAAAAACCTTTGGAAGTGTTATATTATGACAGCTTCGACGGGCAGGCAAGCGAGCGGGTGTTTTTAGGAAAAGGAGCCTTAAACAATAAGCGTGAGGCTGTTCCTGTGGCAGATTTCGCTGTTTCGATATCGGACACCATTTGGCTGGAAGCATCTTGCTGGGCCACCAACGATATCAGCGAGGTTGCCTATCCCTACTTAGCCATCTATTATTATGACGAAGCGGGTAACATGGTAAAAGAATTAGGCATTTCACCCACTCAAACCTGCGATGTGATGGGCAATTGGGTAAGAGCCTCCGATAATTTTGAAATTTACCCTTCTATAAAACGTATCAAAGTGGTAAGCACCGACAACAGTCAGGCCTGGTTCGACGAACTCCTCATTCGCCATTCCGCCTACAACGCCTACTACCACGTGGTTTCAGACAGTAATTTTGTAGTAAATAACTTTAAAATTGGAAAATAATTCCAAAATCAGTACCTTTGCAATCCCTTAGAAAATCAATTCGACGTAGGAGAATTAGATTTTCTTGGTCCGCCGAGGCGGATAGAGTTTAAATGGTGCGGTAGCTCAGTTGGTAGAGCAAAGGACTGAAAATCCTTGTGTCGGCGGTTCGATCCCGCCCCACACCACCCACAAACAAAGGCTTTGAAGAGAAATTCTTCGAAGCCTTTTTATTTTGGTACAACAAAAGTACAACAATTTGCCCTATACAAAATTTATTATATTTGAGGTATGGAAGTCATTTGCCTTGAAGATGAAGCGTTTTATGCACTTGTAGAAAGTGTTGTACGGAGAATAAAAGAACAGCAAGGGATAAAAGAGGATAAATGGATTTCGACTGAGGAGGCTATGAATAAGCTCCGGATTAAAAGTAAAACGACTCTCCAGAAATTAAGAGATGAAGGGCAGATTCGATTTACACAGCCGGAAAAGAAGATAATTTTGTATGATACCGATTCAATAAACGAGTATTTGGAAAAACATTCAAAAGACATTTACTAATGGAATTTAATGAGAAACATTTTATTTTAGGTTTTAATAGTGGTTACATTTTAGCAAATCATGAACCAATAGTGCTATCAAGCGTCATAAAAGAATTGCAATCTGATAACTCATACATCAAAGGTTTGTTGCAAGGGCAAATAGAATTCGAAAATGAGCAATCCAAATTCAGATTAGATGAACTGCGTCAATCTAGAGGAAAATCGATAGATACCAAAGAAAAAGATTTATAGTAGGCAACGAAGTTGTTTATACAAGTATTTGGAAAACACCTTATTTAAACCGTTTCACATGTGCCTTATAAATTACCTTTTTGATTTAAAGCCAAATTAGCAGATTTTTAGGATGTCAACATGACAAATTGACATTATTTTTGATATTTAATATAATAAAAAAAATATTTAGTTTTTCTTTGCTATTTCAAATAAATAAAATATCTTTGCCCTCCACAATTTTTGGAACAGTTCTTGTCTGACTGTTATCCACGAATATTTGTTAATTACGAGTAAGGCTTCACTTATTGCAAGTCTTATCTTTGAAGATAATAGGACCCACCACGCTTGCTGTAACTAAGGTTACGTGCAGCGCATTTCGGTGGGTTATTTTTTTTATGGAGAAGAAGCCCTTTACTAAACCTCACCTCACATTTCACGAGCAGTTGGAAATGTTAAAATCTCGCGGATTAATGATTCAGAATGAAGGTGAAACCCTGTCGTTTTTAAGAGGAGTAAATTATTTCAGAATCATCCCTTATTGCCGGTTATTTGAGTATAGGATTGAAGAAAATCCAGATGAGCATTTTTTTAAGCCAGAAACTTCGTTTGAAAAAATTCAAAGGCACTATCTATTTGATAGAGAATTAAAATTGTTAGTTTTTGACCTAATTGAAGAATTTGAGATTGGTTTTAGAACGCAATTCAGTCATGAATATTCTAAAATCGAAAACCCAGATGCATACTTTGATGATAGTGGAAATTTTATTCGAAAATGGTGGTATGAGGATTTAAGTTTGTATAGAAAGTATAAACTTTATCAAAAAGATTTCAAAACAATAAATTTTGAAGTAGATAGAGCAAAAAATGATCCCTTTATTATGCACTATTGGAATAAATATGAAATTCCGGCCACATTACCATCTTGGATGATGTTTGAAGTAATTTCTATGGGTACGTTATCAAGATTGTTCTCCAATTTAAAAATAACTGAGCCGAAGAAGAATCTTACAAACTTTTATAAATTACCCAGCCCACATATTTTGGAAAACTGGTTGTATAATATAGTTTTTGTAAGAAATATTTGTGCGCATCATGGTCGCTTATGGAATAAAAGCTTAAAAACCGTAGTTTTTCCACTTAAATCTGAAAGATGCAATTGGTTATTAAACACGGAAATATCGGCCACAAAACTCTACTCGCTTTTGAGTGCACTTTTATACTTACAAAGTAGTATCTCTAAAACTTCAGTTTTTATTACACGTTTTAAAGATTTATTACAAAGGTTTCCTGAGATTGACACAGAAGCAATGGGATTTCCTTTAAATTGGGATCAAGAACCTCTTTGGAATCAAATTACTTAAGATAAAAGGAGGGTATTATAAATAATTCTAACTATTTGAAGCAAAAATTACCCAATAGCAAGTAGCCCCTTGAGCTCAATTCCTTCTCAACTTTTATTTCTTTTTCCCCGTAATCTACCTAAACTGTTCGCGCTGAAAAAAAATTCTCTGAAGTGCCATCAATTTGAATTTTTAAGTAAATCTCTGTTTTGCCTAGCCGAAGCAGGTCTAATGGTTCAATTTCATTACTAATCTCTTTGGCCATTAAATTTGCATCGTTTGCTCCTAGTCTAAAACAAATAATTGATCCAACATTACCAAAAATCGCAGACCGTATTTCTTCATTTATTTGTTCAATGTATTGATGCGCCAAGAAAAGGGATAGTCCGTATTTCCTTGATTCAGCGAGGATATCTGCAAATGAAAGTGATAGAAATGAATGTGCCTCGTCAACATAAAGATAAAACGGAGTACGTTTGTCCATTGGTTGTTTTGCTCTGTAAAGTGCAGAAAGTTGAATGGAGGTAACCAAAATACTCCCGATAATAGTAGAAGCATCTTCCCCAAGTTCACCTTTTGAAAGGTTGGCAATGAGTATCTTTTGTTCATCCATAACCTGTGACATTCGAAAACCTGACACCTGCTTACCAAGCATGTTTCTGAGCGGTTTACTTGATATAAAAACACCCATTTTGTTGAGAATCGGAGAAATGACTTCATTCCGGAATGATGGTGTATAGGTGTCAAACTCTTTTCTCCAAAAGTCAAAAATGTAATCATCTTTTACGTATTCAAGCACCTTTTCTTTGAAATGTTTGTCGGTAAGGAGTGGTTGAATATCAAGCAATGTTGCATAGGGGTATTGAAGTAGTGTAAGGAGGCTAAAACGGAGTATGTATTCCATTCTGGGGCCCCATGATTCCGACCAGATTTTGCGAAAAGTTGAAAGTAATCCCGAAGCTACCAAGCTATGATAATTCGGATGCACAGCATGAAGTGGATTAAAAGCAATCACATTTTCATCAACGGGATTAATATATACCACATCCTTCTTCCTCTCCTCCGGTATTCGTTCAAGCAGGTATTTTGCCACATCTCCATGAGGGTCAATTACTCCACAACCCTTGCCTTTGGTAATGTCAGAAAGAGCCATTTTTTGTAGTAGTGTAGACTTTCCCATTCCAGTCTTTCCGATACAGTAAATATGCCCAAGTCTGTCCTTGTCTTTTATACCAAAAGGAATGTTTTGGTTCCTCCAGGTGGTATATCCTATTGGTGTAATGTCATAATCATCCGTACTCATACTGGATATTGTAGAAAATTCAGTTATTCAGCATAAGTGGGGTAAAATTGCTATTTCCGGCAAATTTGACCCCCTTATCTCAACATCTTCTGTAATTCACAATAAGCGGGTACTCACAAAAGTAAAACGGTACGTTAGTATATACATGAAGAAATCAAAAGACGGTGAAAATGACATATTAAGCGGTTTTAACCCAAACTCACCTTTGGTCACCGATGACATTGCTCTTGATTACTTGGCCGAACTATTAGTAGATATTTATTTAGACGAATTGGAGCATGCCTCCCTATCCACAAAACACAACTAAACCACAAGCTGTTATATATTGCCGGGTTTCCACAAAACAACAAGTAGATGAAGGAAACTCACTTTCAACGCAGGAACGATTATGCAGAGAATATGCACTGAAGCAAGGATATGAAGTTGCTGCTGTATATATCGAAAAAGGAGAAAGTGCAAAGACAAAAGACAGAACTGAGCTTCAGAAAATGATGTCTTTTTGTGCTATTAAAAAGAACAATATTTCCTATGTAGTGGTGTATAAACTGGATCGTTTTTCAAGAAATACAGATGACTATAGCTATCTCAGAATAATACTCAAAAGGTATGGAATATTTATAAAATCGACGACCGAATATTTTGAGAATACTCCGGCTGGAAGATTTATGGAGAATATTATTTCCAATGTGTCCCAATTTGATAATGATGTCCGAACCGAGCGAGCCGTTAATGGTAGTAGAGATGCAATGGTTGAAGGAAGATATGTCTGGTCTGCACCATATGGCTACAGCAATATTAAAGTTGGTGGTAGAGGTAACATTGCTCCAAATGATAATGCGCCAATAGTAAGACGAGCCTTTGAAGAGGTTGCTAAAAATCAATACCCAATAGAAGAGATTAGAAAATCTATGTTTCATTCCGGCTTAACAACTTATATGAATAAACCGCTATCACGAGCCCAATTTTATAGAATGCTTAAAAATGTTGCCTATTCCGGTTGGATTGTGAAATTTGGTGAAAGGCACAAAGGGATATATGAACCAATCGTTTCAGATGAGCTATTTGAACAAGTGCAAAGAGTGCTCAATTACCGAACCCGAAAAAACTTCACCTATAACTGCAAGCATCCTGATTTTCCATTACGCCGGTTTGTTACTCACCCAAATGGAATGAAATTGACAGGTAGCTGGAACCAAGGAAAGTCACAGAAATATCCATATTACCGGTATATGTGTAGAATGATGAATTTCCCAAAAGAATCGCTTGAGAGCCAGTTTATGGCCTTTATGGACACTTTTAAACTGGAAGGTGGCCAGTATGATGCGTTAAAGAAAAAACTGAAAGGTGCACTTGAAAAAGGGGTGAAATATCGACTAAAAGATAGAGATAAAGTACTGCAAGAGGTAAAGGAATTAAAGCTTAAACAGTCTCTTTTAATTGAGAAGAATATACAAGGTGTAATTTCCAACGAGCTACTCCGCGATCAACTTGTTTTAATTGATAAACAATTACTGGAATTAAATTCCAAATTATACATTGAACCGACCTATGAAGTGAATCTAGAAGAGCTTATTACCAAAGCAAAAACACTCCTCACAAATCCTAGTGAAGTTTGGAAAACTGCAAATAATGACAATAAATTACGTTTGCAGGTGTTTGAATTTCCACATGGGGTAACCTTTGATGGAGAAATTTTTCAAACACCGGAAATATGTAGACTGTTCAAGGCAAAAGACCTTTTTTTGCCTAGTTCGTCTCATAATGCGGGCGCTAAGAAAAAAGTTATCAAATTTCACCCAGAAGTAGCAAATTTACCCTACATAACTGGGGATAAACCAAGTCCCTGCGCTACCTATAATCCTACCACAAAGAAATACTGGGAAGAAATTGTGAAGGATTTGATAGTAGTAAATAATATTTTGTCAGAGGAGTTAATAGATGACACATAAAATTTGCTATTTCTAGCAAATTTACCCTCCTTATACGTTCACAATTATTTCACTAAAATAAAACCATATGAAAATACCAAATAACATAAAAGAATATCGTTTAAGAAAAGGATTAACTCTGATACAAGCCGCGAAGCTAATTAAACTCGATTGTGCAGACCGTCTCTCAAAATGGGAGCACGGGCATAAGTATCCAAGTGTTCCAAACTTGTTTCGACTTTGTGCCGTGTATGAAGCTCTGCCTGAGGAACTATATCCGATACAATCGATGGAACCCTTTTTACTTCATCAAGATATACGTCAACAAGAATGTCGACAAGCTCATCAAGTAACCAATCCTCCTCAGGTGTAATCTTGCGAGGGCGGCCAGCATTTCTCTTACCAGTCTCCCAAATCTCAAGGGGTGTTTTCTTTCTACGTGTTTTCATAATTAAATTTATCTTGATGTTGTATCACTTTCATGCAAATCACTTACTTCCACAACCGTCGAATTTTCAGCTTCAATAACAGGAGGATCTAGTTTTTGCACATTCTTAATTTTTTCTAATACATTAATAATAGCATTTGGTACTTGTTCAATTGTAATAATGTATTTTTGAATTATTTGGGCACAAATACGTTTCGAAGGCAAGTACACAGTTTGCCCTGACTTATTAGCCACAAGAGCAGCTAATAATTTGTGAAATTTTCGATTCTCAATTTTAGGGTCAAGCTGCCCCCTTAATCCATTCAATTCATCATCGGTTACTCCTATACCGCACTTTTCCTGAACTAATCGTATCCATACCTCATTAGGAAATAAATCTTCTATATCACATGTTCCAAGCAAGTAAACATTCGCGCCAGTCTCACCTGTGTCAGAATCAAACACATAATGCACTGTGCTTTCTACCTTTTTAAAATCACCCAATATATTTTCTAGAATTTGCTTGTTATGTTTATAGTTACCAGATCCATTAAGAGGGATCAATTTTATAGCATTTTCCTCTAAAGATTTACCCGAGTGTAATTTGTAAAAATGAGGTAGAAGTACAATATCCGTTTCACCTTCAACAGCTAAAAATAGATCATAAAATAAAATGTCGCTATTTCGAACTCCAAGAACATCATGCACATCGTCTATTGTTGTGCATTTGAGAATCTCAGAATACTTTTCTTTCAATTTTATTTTATATATTTCATTCAAGCGCAACCTATCAATAAAAATGGTAGAGTGGGTTCCTAAAATAATTTGATAGTTTCCTTGAGATAACCCCGCTAAAATGGCAAACAAATCTCGCTGTGCAGTCGGATAAAGGTGTGATTCAGGCTCATCAAAGCACCATATAAATTGCTTATGAGATGTTTCTGTTTCTTCAGAATTTCGTGTATTTGCCCATTTTAGAAAAGCAAATAATATTTGTCTTTTCACTCCCTCACCTTGAGAATCAAGACGTATATCGCCATCTGAGGTGGTTTTATTAATAATAATATCAGAAACTTTTTCCGCAACAGTAAATGTTACTTTCGCCTTTATGGCGCTGATATTATTTAAATCTCGGGTTAATTCCTTTGTTAAAGACTCGAATTCCTTGTTTACCTCTTCGGTGGCATTTTTGCTAACGTCGGCAGCTTGATCAGCTAAAGCTTTTTTAGAATCTTCAATGTGTTTTTTCATCACGTCATTAGCCAAATTTTCAATATCAGCTAGGGAGGTGTTCCAATCAATATATCTATACACAGGAAATTTCGGTAAGTCAGCTTTAATAAAACTCGGATATTCACTCCAAACTGGCTTCAATGTTGTTTTGCTATAAATTCCCCGGATTATTTCAAGATTCCCAAAGCGACCTTTGCTATTATCATTTCTTATGTCCTCATCAGTAACACCTAATTCTTTCCGAGCTTGAGTGAGTTCTGTTGCTTTTTTATTCCATAACCCAAGAGGTTTTTCAGCATCATTTGTATAGAGAAAATACTTACCGGTTGAGTCACCTGGTTCATAAGCTTTTAATAGGTAGATTTTCTTGTTGGCAAAACTCTCCAGAGACCATCGCAACTGTTCTGATAAGGACTCTTTGAATTCGTCAGTATATTCTTCATCTTCAATAATGAATTCACCCAATATTGCTGATCCATTAATTTGATCCGAAAATGGAAGAATGTTCAGCTTTTTAAATATTTCCGCACATTGTTCTGAACCAAGCAAAGTATTTGATATGTCAGATGTTGCTCTTGTATCTCCGGAGATATTAAAAGGAGTTTTAGGATCAAGAAGGAGTCCGATTGATTTTATAATAGCTGATTTACCAGAATCATTAATGCCAATTATTGTAGTTGGATCGTCCTTAAAAAAGTCTATAGAAATACCCTGACAGCTTTTATAATTAAAAATGGAAAGTGTGTTGAGATACATAAAGCGTATGTTTACTCAAATCTATAAATAATCTTCGATTTTGTTGCCCTCAGCGATATTTTTATCAATGCTTGTCAAGGTTGGCTTCTACAGAATGCTTATTTCTTAACGTTTTTATTGCAGAATGTGTTATCTCACATTGCGGGCGCTAAGAAAAAAGTTATCAAAAACCACCCAGAAGTAGCAAATTTACCCTACATAACTGGGGATAACTTAAACAAGAATAGCACTGAAATTGACTGGGTACAAATAAAAAACGATCTGATTAAACTATCGGAGATATTAAGACCGGAACAAGTAATAATCGACACCTCCTAAATTTGCTACTTATATCAAATTTACCCCTCTTGTATATTCCTAATTATTTCACTAAAATGTAACCCTATGATAACACCAAACAACTTCAAAAAGTATCGTTTAGAAAAAGGACTGACTTTAAAGCAATTACCTGAGTATTTAGGGTTAGATTGTGAAGACCGACTCTCACGATGGGAAAACGGTCATACATTGGCTCTCAAAAAATAGAAAAATGAAAAAAATTAAGCTCATTGGTTCAATTTAATTAATCAAATAAACATTAAATTAGCATTGTTTTAACGAAGGATAATGAAAGTATTTTATTAGCATTTCACCTCAATAAAATCAGCTTTTACACCCTTTTATATTATATTCATGGAAAAACGAATTTAATTGAAACTTTAAAGCCTAATTATCAAACTTTTTAAGTTAAACCTAAAATTTACAACCAATGGAGAAAGAAGTAATAATTTTATTCACAAAAGACAGGCTGGAAACATTAAAAACCACAATTGAATCTCTGTGTGAGACCCCATATAAGAAATTTGTAATCGATGATTCAAATTCTTCTACCAATCAAACTGGTGTTTCAGAATTATGCAGACGATATAAAAATTTCCATTATATCGGAAAGCTGGAATTTCAGAGTTTTGTTACGCTGCACAACATATCTTTACCCAAATATTCATTTTTGTTAAGAGAGTTGGGAGATATTAATTGGAATTTAGGTTACGCAAGAAACTTCGCCTTGTTATTTTCAAAATCCGCTAGTTTTGATAAGGTACTTTTCAGTGATGATGATATCATTGTTACTGATAATAAATTAATTCAGAAACTATTTCACTCACTTGACACTTTTAAGTTCGCAGGAGCAAATATAGCTGGCCTAATTGATGACTCATTACTTGGATACATTGCAACGGAAATGGACATCGAAAACGAAAGAACGTTGTCAGGAGGGTTTATGGTTTATAAACCGAAGATAATTAACCACTTTTTTTTAAACAATTATAATGAAGACTGGATTTGGATATTACTCCAAATGAAAAATGAAAACCTTTTACAAATCGGTGATGTTTTCCAAGAAATTAAAGACCCTTTTGATAATTATAAAAGCAAAGTAATTTTTCAAGAATTTGGCGAATTAGTATTAGACGGGGTATTCAACTGTTATAACGGAGGATCTTTTGATAACTTAACGAATATTTCATTTTGGGATCAAATTGTTAAAGACCGAACTGAGTATTTAAATATGCTAATGGAAAAGGCACATCTTAATAGCAAAGGTAAAAGTATAGAAATTATAAATTGGGTTAAACTTAATTCCGAAATATTCCATGCTGAAATATTCCAAAATCTATTTACTCAATATGCAAAAGATAGATTATTATTTCTCAAATTATATTACTCCCTTTGACTTTTTAATTTCTCATACAACTTAATTATGGCATCTAAGGTGTTGTAATTTTCAATATCTGCATCCGGAATTTGTATTTCATAGTCGAGTTCTAAAGCATTTATAATTGCGGCTTGACTTATACTATCCCAATTAAGTGTCTCACCGTAACATGATGTTTCATTTAGCTGATCAATACTAATTTCAAGGATTTCAGAAACTAGTTCTTTAGGAGGTTTTAGCTTTTTTTTCATTTAATATACTTTTTAAAGCACTAATATCAAATTTTTGATTCTGATTCTTCGGAATTTCTGGAATTGAGTAAAAACTGTGGGGTATCTTATAACTTTCCAACACAGTTTTCAGGTACTCTCTTAGTTCAGAAGTGTTAATTTCTTGGTCTGATTCAATAAACGAATAAAGGGTGCCATTATTCACGATAGTTACCGAAGTGAGGTTTAGAAATTCATAAATTCTGAAATCTACTTCATCTAATTCTACCCTAAAACCTTTTAATTTTACTTGATTGTCTTTACGGCAAATAAAATATAAATTTCCGTCAATTTCTTTCACTATGTCACCAGTGTCAAAGGCCTCAATCTCATCATTGCCCAACCAGATCGTTCTAAATTTATTATTAGCAACAGGCGCTAAGTAGCCTTTTCCAATGAATTCTCCATAGATTGTAATTTCTTTGTCATCAAAACCTTCTACAGAATTAAGTTGAAGATTCCACCCAGGTATTGCCTTACCAATGCTCATTGAATAATTTGCAAAGTTTAAATAGTTATTAATTTTTAATTCCTGCCAAGTACAAAATAGCGTCCCTTCAGTTGGCCCATATGTATTGAATATCCTCAAATTGTTATTTTTCTTAAATAAAAATTCAACTTGATACTTTTTTAAGGTGTCCCCACAAAAACTCATTAATTTAAGGGAAGAAAAATCACAATTTTTATGTCTATTGTTACTAATCATAAATTCAATTGTACTTGGCACAGAATGCCATATTGTTATTTTTGCTGATTCAATAATCCGATCAGGACGATATGTTTTAGCAGTTATATCACCTATTACAAATAAAGTAGCGCCGGAACATAAACAAGTAAATATATCGACAATACTTAAATCAAAACTTAATAAAGAAAATTGCCCCCAAATATCATTTTCTGTAGCACCATACGTTGGGATAGACCACTCGAGAAACTTATTTAATGCTTTCCTACAAATTTGAACACCTTTAGAAACGCCTGAAGACCCTGATGTATAAATAATGTAAATTATATCATCACCATTATGAGTTAAATAAATCTCCTTATTGCTTTTTGTTGAAAGTAAATTTGAAATTGTTAAGATTGTGCATGATTTTATATCAAAATTAGTTTCTTTGGAATCTACAATAATTAAATCAGGTGCAAACTCCTTTATAATTTGCCTCTTTCTTTCTGAAGGTGCATCAGGGTTTAGCGGACAATAGGTTCCACCAACATTAAGGACCGCAATAATCAATGCATAGGATTCTACACATTGTTTCATATCAATTAAGACCTTAGATTTTGGAACAAGGTGATTTGAAATGGTATTGACTAAGATAAGTAAGTCGGCATAACTAATTTGTTTATTCCCATCAATTACCGCGATTCTTTCTGGACTATTTTTTGCTTTTTCCTTTATTCGTTCTATAAAATCCATGCTACTTTTTTACTAGGGGTAAAATAAATTCTTCATTAATTTCTGGACATACAACACTCTGTTGTAGGACATCTACTGTAAACAAACATTCAAATGAAGCTTGTTTAATATCATCAAGATTTAACTTCTTCAATACTTTTCGGATATTGCCTTGTGCCGAGGGGTGATCAGAAAACGCTTTTGCCGCGCCAAGAACTCCAAATGTATGGATGCCATGTATTAACACTACAGATGATTTGGGATTAAATGGATTGGGAAACCTAGCAAAGTATCCATAGTCTTTGGTAACCTTTCCTCCTGTGTACGTTGCTGAAAATTTCTCGTTCTTATAAACCATAAACTCGTCATCGTCAACAAATAAATAACTAACCTTAACATTCATTTTATTCATCAATAAGGCTGATACGTTGTTTCCATCACCATCAGTCTCACCAGGTCCACCGATAACCATTAAGTTATCTTCCATATGATTCCTAAATTCATCGCCGGAATATATTGGCAATTTTGTATTTCGGTAATTTCTGTTTAAAAAGTTCATAATCTCTAAAACAGAATCAATATCACCAAGGTTATTTAAGAAAATATAATTCTTTGATGAGGGAGAAGCATATTGACTTTTTTCAGTCTCTGCAGGCGCGATTACATGGATTGTCCCAACATCGCTCCGGAACCAAATTTTGTTTAAATGAATGTTATAGAGTGAATCGCTATTTAATAGTTGTTTTAAAAGAACAACAACATTTCCTAAACACTTAGCTTGCAAATCATTGAAGTCCTTATAAGAAATTGCAATTTTATCTTTTATGTCAGCAGGTAATCCGAAAGTGTTAAATGAGTCCTCCCCTTTAATTAATAAAGACGGAATGTTTAATCCCCTCATAAGTCCATATTCAAAAAATATGTTCGGCTTATTCTCTGTAATATCAACTATACCAAAATTACTACTTCTAATTTTGTTTTCAATTTGTTGAGGTAGTCCATTTTGGAAATCACTAAATTCAAAAACAGGTTCAATTTCAAACTCTGAATATTCTTTTCTGACTTCGTTTTCAGCTTCTTTTATTAATAATTTAATGTTAGTTCTAAACAACTCCAAATTATATGTAGTGTTCTGGGGCTCAAATGGATGAGAGACAAAAATGGTAATAGTGCGAAAACTGTTGCTCATAGGCATCTGGTTTTAAACATTCCTCTATAGAAGGATAATGGCTTTATTTCACCTTTCATAAGCGCGTGAGATGTGCCAATATCGGTTCGAACTATTTCGCCGGCACCTATATATGCACAAGGTCCGATTTTTCTTGGACCTATTATAATTGAATTTACACCAATGACACTTCCTTTGTATATTGTTGGTGATGGTTCAATGGTTGTGTCCCAATCTTTACCTGCATCTTTATGAGTATGAGCAATTTCGCCAAAAAAAGTAACATCATCTTCAATAATTGTTCTATCTGCAACATTTCCTCCAATGATACAATTGTCACCAATCTTGGCACGCCAAGAGATTTCTTTTCCCGAAAGAACAAGTGTTTTGTTACCAATTTGTACTTCTTCCCCAATCACACATCTATGATCAATATTTACATTTTCTTTGATAATGGCTCCAAAATGTATAATACAGAACGCTCCAATTGTCACCCCATCGTTAATGATGATTTCGCGGCCTTCAGGGTCTCCAAATCCAATGCAAGAGCAGTGTCCAATAGTTACGTTTTTGCCAATTCTTACATTTTCATGGACGAAAATTCCTGAGCCAATTTCTTTATAAGATTTCATAATGAACCCTCTATAATTTCCAATGCTTTTTTATATATGTCTCGATGAATTGCTTTAGTTTCTGGGTAATTTAAATCTTCATCATTCTCAACCCCGAAACCATGACCAACTTTTTTAATTATTTCTAATCGGGTTTCTTCAGATTTATATTTTTTTGAAGACATAATAGGCACATCATCATCGTCGTTTCCATGGAAAATAACTACCTTATTTCCAAGATTTTTTAAAGCACGAATTCCATTTATGTATTTCAACTCATTTAAAAGACCTCTTCCAAAATGTATCCCTGATGAGTTTACATATCCTTTTTGCGCTAACTGCTTCTGAGCTTTATTTGACATTGACCCGTTTTCCATAAGGTTATTCCTATCAAGCACATCATCTTCATAATTTAGCACTGGCGCATTCAAAATTATTTTTTTGACTTCAGTTTTATTATTAAAGTCTGACCAATATGCAGTGAGTCCTCCACCGAAACTTGTGCCAATAACAAAAAATGAATTCACATTTAGCCCTACGTTTAATTTCAGAGTTAAGAATGCAGCATCAATATCATTTAAAATTCCACTTAAGGTTAGATTTTCAAGTTTTGAACTACCGTCAATTTTACCTCCATGGTAACGGTAATCAAAACGTAGTGTTGAAATGCCATTTTCAGAAAGGTATTTGGCATAGTCAGAATGAAAACCCAATTCATCCCTTGACGAAGTGATGCCATGCACAAAAAGTAAAGCAGCTTTTTCTTTCTCTGCTTTTATGAGTGTGCCGGTCAGTGGATATCCATCGTAACTTTTAAATTTTAGAGTTGTTTCTTTCATTTTAATAGCATTTATTAGTTTGTTTATTGTACCGATTTAATAATAACATGGTTTATACTGCTTTAGCACGTCGATAGTACCCTAGTTCCATTTTATCTTGATGAAAAAAAATATTAAATGATTTCAAATTTAATATTATGTTCTTGTAATTTACAATAATTTACATTTAATGCAACAGATTCACGGTTTTCCGTTAATCATATTATTAAAATGACAAAAAAATCGCCAATATTTTCACTTATCGATAAAAACCTCCTTTTTAGAGCTTGCACTCTAGTATTTTCAGTAGGATTACCTTATTTTCTTAATTGATTCAGAAATTGCAAACGTTATTGTCAAGTAACTACGTATGAAAATGTTGAAATGCTAAGCGACTTAATTATTACAGAATTGTTACGAATGGGGGGATTATTCAAAAAGGCTAATTGTTAAAATAAAGTATTGTTTGAATAATAGTATATTTGACGATATTTAATTCAGTTTCAATTGTTACCATCACAAATGATAGAAGATATCATGTTTACGTTTGATAAGAATTTTCTAAGGCTAAATAACCTAATAGGTCTATATAGAAGTTTGTCAACCGGTAGTGGTAGAAGGCCGACAAATTCCTTGGATGTGTTAAGGGCAACCACGGTTCTTGCTCATTCAACATTAGAAGATTATCTGCGAAACCTATTGATGTGGAGATTACCACTCCAAAACAGAGATAAAATTACTCATATCCCTTTAACTGGAACGTCAGCAAACGGCAGACCTACAAAATTTTCTTTAGGAGATCTTGTAGCACATAGAGGAGAGACAGTTGATAACGTTATTATGTCTTCTATTCGTGATTATTTGGGTATGCAAAGTTTTAATGACACTTCAGAAATTGCAGCCGCATTATCTAGTATTTCATTGCCAGTAACTCCTGAAATACAAGACATTTTCCCTACTTTAAATGAAATGATAATAAGAAGACATAATATTGTTCACCGTGCAGATAGAGACGTCAATACTGGACGAGGGCACCATAAAATAAAGTCTATCAGCATACAAAAAGTTGAGAAATGGAAAAAATCTATTGACCAGGTAGTGTTTGAAATTAATAAAAATTTTATTAGCTAAATTTGCATATGGGTAAATTTATAATTACAAGACGAACTAACGGTGATTATCAATTCAAATTGATAGCTAGTAGTGGTCAAACTATCTTGGTCAGCGAAGGATATACAACAAAAAAAGCATGTGAGAATGGTATTCAATCAGTAGTTAAAAACTCGCAAGATGAAACAAATTTCATACGAAAGATTTCTACTAATGGTTTGTATTATTTTAACCTGAAAGCACCGAATGGGCAAATAGTCGGAACAAGCGAAATGTATGCAAGTGAATCTGGAAGAGAAAGCGGTATTTTTTCTGTGAAACTAAATGCTAAAGCTGGTTTAGTTGAGACTAAATGAACCTGCAAAGATTATACAGGTAAAGATTGTGATCTGATTAATTTATTTAATACTCTCCAATCAATAGATTAAAATTCTTCGCTATTTATGTAAATATTTGATGAAAACAATCAGTTGGCCATTCAATTAACAAAGTGATTATTGCAATTCTATTTTAAATTTTTTGAAATAGAGTCCTTTAAATTTTTCTTTCAGCTTTATAAACATTTCAATATACTTTTCTTCATCACTAATTAGTTTATCAATCATACTGAAGTATTTATCTGTATTAGTTTTATTTATGTTTTTTCCGTAAATATCCCAATAATGATAAAGTGAATTAAAAACATCAGAAATTGAGAATATTTTAGTTTCAAAATCCATAAAGCCTCTGGATATAATATCTGTTGATGGTAAGTTATTAAACCCAGAGTAAAGGCTGTTAAGTCTAGCGATATTAATTATTTCAGTTGGAAAAGAATTTTTAGTTAGGCATTCTAACCTCTGAGGTTTAATCCTTTTGAGAATATCGAAATAGGATTTAATCAACGCTTCTAAACGCAATATAAAAGCATAAAAATTTTTAATTTCAGTCATTTCAAAGTGTTGAGCAAAAAAATGATTTAATTGTAACAAATCAGATACAGGACTATCAGATGCAAAATTATTTTTAAGTATACTTCGTAGATTTTTATGTAAGTTGCTAGCAAATAAATTTATCTTATCCTGATTCGTGCTTTTATAACGAGGATAGTTATATTCAATACAAGAATAGGCCCGCAAATCTGATGGTAAGGCATTAAGGTCTTGCGTTATTATAATCGTTCCCATTCTTAGGGCATGTCTTATTCCTAATTCATAATAGACATTTGGTTTCTGGCCAGTCAAATCCGCGATTACAAAATCAGAGCTATAAATATCACTAAGAATTCCACGTAAAAAATTTCCTGGAAGAAGTTCTGAACATTTACATTCAATTTTTTCATCGGGGAAGGTTTCTACAGAGGGTTTAATCCACACATTATAAATATGCTCCCACTCTAATTTGGGTATTTTTGCTTGCTTCCCATTCACCATTATTGTGGTATCACTAAATGGCCTAAGCACGAAACATTTACGCATTTGAAGTAAGTATTGATATTCTTTTGATTAAAAAAGGATTTTCGGTGAAATAACAGTATAAACTGCATTATTTTTGTCAATTAAGTAATATTACAAAAATTAAATTTTAACAACTGGAGTTTTATTAGTTTCTTATTCGTCATAATAATTAAATTTTCAGCTAATTTAATAATTTTTTATCGCATATCTTCCGGTCTACATATTTTTTTAATAAAAATTTGGCACACGCAGAAATATCGAAAGTTTTCCACAGAATTTGCTATAAATAGCAAAAGTACCCCCCTTATGTCACTTGACTCAACTTGATACGCTGTCTGCATGGAACATAAAGGTCGAAATATTCCAAACAATCTTAAAAAATTTAGGCGGATGGCTGGATACAAGCAGGAAGATGTTGCAATATACTTAGGACTCGTGAGCACTAACAGAATCTCTCGTTGGGAGAGTGGCTTGGCTATGCCGAGTGCTCAGAATCTTTTCAAACTAAGTATTTTATACAACACCCTTGTTGATCAGTTATACAGTAGTCACATTAGTGAAATGAAACGCAACTTGACCAACAAAGAAAAACTGCTTGTTTCCAGACATCATCAAAAGAAATTGAAAGAATAGTCTGTATTCTTGTTCTTTTTGGAGGCGTAACAGTATATACTGTTCTAGCCTTTTTATTGTGCAAAAAATTGAAAAAATCACCTGTGGAAAAACCATAACGTCGTCGTAAACGGTCGGTTTATTTATCTTAAATAAATAAACATCGAACGAGTATAAGTTTTCCACAGATTTTACCCATCGTAGTTATTTAAAAAATGAAAAATCACAAAATAGCATTCGAACTTGCATCAACACTTGATGATAACGAATCCATAAAAATATATGAAGGTTTTACTGAGCGTTTTACAGAAGATTTTCTTCGCAGAACATTAGCTCGTGTTATGGCTATTCCGGATAGGAAAATAAAAAAGACACGCGGCGCATTATTCACCTATCTGGTTAACCAAGATGGCAGAAGCCGCAATTCTCGGGATTAGTCCTGGAACAAAGTATTGCGGAGTTGTCGTTTTGCATCACGGTGAGCTATTGGTTAGTAAAGTCACTTCGTTCAAAGGAGCATGGTCAGAGGAAAAGCTTGATAAAATAGCTTCTCATGTCTTTACCTTGGTAAAGAAACACGCTATAGCGCATATTGCTTGCAAAGTGCATCATGCTTCTCGGACATCAGTCCAAGTTGAGTTGATTCTTTTGAAAATCAAAGAAATGGCAAAAGCAATTGAGATTGAGGTATATACTTACACCATAAGTGAGCTAAAGGGTCTCTTCAAAATGCACTTTCACAGTGCCCATGTCCTGTCAGAGCATATAGTTCGCAGGTTCCCGGAATTAACTGATGTCTTTTTCCAAGAGCGAAAGAACAAAAACAAGTATCACTACAAGCTCTTTGAAGCACTTGCTGCAGGCCTTATGTGTCATTCAAATTTAGTTTAGTTTGAAATGTATCATTGTAAGCACAAAGACGGTCCACAAGGCCGTTTTTTGCGTTTTAACGCATCTATTTGATTGATTGAGTAATTTACCTACCACCTATTGCAAAATCGCTGTAATTGGATATATTTGACAAATGAGCAAACCTAAACCAACTATGAAAGAAATACCGGCTTCTGAGATCGGGCAATATTTGGGGTTGTATCCGCCACTGTACCAACTAGTCAAAAATGCCCACTATGAACAAGGGAGCCTTCATGCAGAACTCATTCCGTTTATATACCCATTTACCACTGAAGATTTGGACTATATCACCGCTACACAAATACACCTGTTTCTGTCACAACTCACCTATGTGCTCATAGGTAAAAGTATCACTGACCCGGATTTTACACTACTTTCAAAAATCGTGACTTACGATGATTATGCAAACAAAATGCATGCTGGCCGCCTGTTTTTTGCCAAATTGGAGCAAACAATGAAGCGGGTCATTTACAAGAAGAATATGCCGATATATGCAGAAATGAAGATACTAAACGCGAGAAGGGTTGGCAAAACTGGGTTTTGCGAGGTGGAGTTTGATATGAATGAAGGAGCTTGTTTTGGAAAAGTATTACTCTCTGTTCAACAAATTTCGGCAACTAACGACTGATAAAGTTTTTGATTTGGAGCTTATATTAATTGTTTTCAAAACAAATTGAAAAAATTATCTGTCAACTATTGTGCCAGTTTGGTTATGACTCGTTTTGCTTTTTATATATCCTTATAATTAGATTTAAGGACGTGCAATTTTGTGGTAAATAGAAAAAATAATAGGTTTGTAAATAATGATTATAAAATACATCAATGATACGTTAGATATTATTGAAAGTTTAGCGATAGTATTTGCCGCAGGTACCAGCATCTATGCTATAAATACCTGGAAACGTGAAGGCCTTTGGAAGAAACGAAGTGATTTGGCAGAGGAAGTTTTACTGAATTGCTATGACGTCAACAACAAATTGGGAGAAATCAGAAGCCCTGGTTCGTTTCCCTCAGAGGGAAAAACCAGATTAGAGAACACAAATGAAAACCGAATCGAGAAGGAAATTAGAAATTGGGCCTATGTTCCAATCGAAAGATTAAACAATAGGCGCGAACCTTTTCTTAACCTGGAAAAGTTAAAATTGAAATGTAAAATATATTTTGTTCCGGAAGTTTTAGTTCACATCGATCAGATATTAAATACACAAAATGAAATTATTAATGCCTCAAGGCGTTTTGCAAGATTGAGTATTGAACAAGAAAAATTAATTTCTATCCAGCTGCATGGTAATGAAAATCAAGAAAGGATAAATTATTTGCAAAATCAGATTGCCGAAGCTGAAGCCATTCTTTCAGAGGACTATTTCGATGAGGATAAGATGAAGAAAACGGTTAAAGAGTGCATATCGCATTTAGAAAAAATTCTTCTAGGTGAAATAAATGCTAAATAGACTATTGAATTTTGTTTCAAACAGCAATTATTATTCTAACATACGGCATATAAATTCATTTTTAGGAAGGAAGGTATTATTCCTATAATCCAGGAGCATATCTGTTGGTAAGCCGTTTAGGTTATCAAGGTAAACTTTAGCGTCCATTATATCAATAAATTTCCGCCAATTCTTTTTAACCAAATGAATGTCATAGTAATAACTTGTGGAATTTAAATAATGTGAGTATGAAAATTTTTCTTTGCATTTGTAATATGCTCCGAAACCATATAGTTCTCTGAAAAGCCTTTGCACTTCAACTTCAAGCATTTCGGTGTAGGTTCGTGTATCAACAAATTCACGAAATGACCAAAAGTAATACCACCCTCTTTTTACTTCAAACTCCTTAATAAATGTATGATTTTGCAATTCCTTGAAAACACTATTTTCTCTTAGTGCGATTTGGAAGTCATCCATATTATAATTGGAGACATTCTCTATATGTGTCGGAATTTCAAGTGAAATTTCGAACCCCTTTGGCTTAAATGAAGACTGAACTATCGAATTGCTGGCCAACGATGCACCGTTTAATATCCATATGAGATTATTTTTATTATAAAATTGTTCTCGCTCATATATTCTTGCTATATCAATACTTGAATTTTGTATTTCAATAACTTTATCCTTATTGGTTTTTATATCAGCGCGATGCCAAATTGTATTATCGTTATTAAATATTACAACCTCACGATTCTCTAAAGGGAACTTGTTTTGCCAATCAATATGCCATTGAGTCATTGGCTCATACCAAGTATCACATTCTTTTGTTTTGTGATACCAATGTGGAGTGTTAAAATCTCCTTTGCGGCCATAAACTTTTCCTTTACAACCAGGACAATAGGCTACGTCGCCAGATTTGATAACTTCAATCTTTTCACCATCCTGATTAATAGCGTATCGCATAATTCTTTAACCAAAAATAACAAAAACATGCAAGATTTTATCCCCAAAACTTGCTACTTCTAGCAAATTTACCCCCCTTACCCATTCCTCCACAAAATCATAGACTAATTTGGAATTGATTCTTTCACAATTAAATCTATGCCGTATGACAACTCAATCGAGTCAAACAAACATCAAACAAGATGTATTTAGCATTGTAACCAACCGTATTATCGAACAACTGGAAATTGGCAAGGTGCCTTGGCGACAACCTTGGAAGGAAGCCGGACCACCAATTAACATGCTCACGGGTCGTCCATATCGTGGTATCAACGTATTTCTACTTGCAACCCTTGGCTACCCCCACAATCTGTTCCTCACCCTTAAACAAATTAACGAACTAGGTGGTGTGGTAAAAAGAGGTGAACACTCCAGTCCTGTAGTATTTTGGTCACAAAAGGAACTAGCTAAAGAAGGGACTGAGGAGAAAGAAACAAAGCGAATACTACGATATTACTCTGTATTTAACATTGATCAGTGTTTACACATTCCAGAGGAGAAAATACCGGAATTACACTTAAACGACAATGTATTGCTTTCAACCTGTGAGTCAATAGTAGAAAACATGCCTAACAAGCCCAAGATTCAGCATAAAGGCCAGGAAGCGTATTACAGCCCTACAACGGACGTTATCAATATGCCGAAGCTTAAGACCTTTGTTGATAGTGAAGCATACTACACGACCTTGTATCACGAATTGATGCATGCTACGGGCCACGCAAGCCGTTTAAACAGAGATACCCTCACCAAGCCATCAAAGCCAGGTGAAGAAACGTATTCTGAGGAAGAACTCATTGCTCAAATTGGTGCCTGTTTCCTTGCTGCACAATCAGGTTGTTCCCTAAAACACTTACCTAACGATGTTGCCTACATCCAAGGATGGCTCAGTCGCCTAAAAGGTGACAAACGCCTCCTTTTGTTTGCCAGTTCAAAAGCACAACGGGCTGTGGATTTTATCCTTAATAACCAACTGCATGA
>DAORKJ010000031.1:3323-36884 GCA_035439505.1 Chitinophagales bacterium | reverse complement strand
TATACACATGCAGGCCCTGAAATAGGCGTTGCTTCCACTAAAGCATTTACTGCTCAGGTTACCGTTTTAACCATGATGGCATTAAGTATTGCCCGCAAACGTGGTTCATTACCTGAAAGTAAATATCAGAGTATTGCAATTGAGTTAAGTAAAATTCCGGAGAAGGTAAGTAAAGTATTAAAATCGAACGACCATATTAAAGAAATTGCTGAAGAATATATGGACGTGCACAACTTCCTGTATTTAGGTCGCGGATTTAATTTCCCTGTTGCCTTAGAAGGTGCATTAAAATTAAAAGAGATTTCCTATATCCATGCTGAAGGATATCCTGCTGCAGAAATGAAACATGGACCAATTGCGTTGATTGATGAAAATATGCCTGTAGTTGTTGTTGCCAACAATATGAGTGCTCACGATAAAATTGTAAGTAACATACAGGAAATTAAAGCAAGAAAAGGAAGAATTATTTCTATCATTTCTGAAAATGATACAATAATTGAAGGCATGTCCGAACACGTAATTCGTATTCCTGAAACAGAAGAAGTACTCACACCATTATTAAGTGTAATTCCTTTACAACTTTTAGCTTATCACATTGCCGTTTTACTCAATCGCAACGTAGACCAACCGAGAAATTTGGCTAAGAGTGTGACGGTGGAGTAATGTGATGATGTGCTGATGTGTTAATGTGCTGATTAAACAGCCGGATGATGTACCGATGTACCAATGTGCGAATGTACCAATGAGGAGCAGCCGGATGATGTACCGATGTACCAATGTGCGAATGTACCAATGAGGAACAGCCGATATTCGTCT
The DNA here is from genome assembly GCA_035439505.1 of Chitinophagales bacterium. GTDB lineage: Bacteria > Bacteroidota > Bacteroidia > Chitinophagales > BACL12 > UBA7236. Next base: position 36,068 of record DAORKJ010000031.1, on the reverse strand, counting down.
CCGACTTTTTCCATTTCTCCGCGTGAAACTGGTTTATCAGCTTTGCGCGCTTGAATTAACACATTATATGAACCAAAACCTTTGCAGCTTTGCGCGAACCAATTAATGTGCTGATTTGATTATGTGCTGATGTGCTAATTAAACAGCCGGATGATGTACCGATGTACCAATGTGCGGATGTACCAATGTGTAGCAGCCGGTTTTAATCTCCGACTTTTTCCCATTTTCCGCGCGAACCTGGTTTAAAAGCTTTGCGCGCTTGAATTAACACACTGTATAAATCCTACCCTTTGCAGCTTTGCGCGAAACAACTAACGTGCTAATTAAAAAACCCCCAACTTTCGCCAGGGGTTTTACAAACAATATATAAAATTAATTACATCGCAGCAGCAAATTTTGCAGCAACAACATCCCAATTAATTACATTGTAAAATGCACCAATGTAATCAGGGCGACGATTTTGATAATTTAAATAATAGGCATGTTCCCATACATCAAGTCCTAAAATTGGTGTGCCTTTTACATCAGCAATATCCATTAAAGTATTATCCTGATTTGGTGTTGAAGTAACAACAAGTTTTTTATCAGCTGTCACAATTAACCATGCCCAACCCGAACCAAATCTTGTCGCAGCTGCAGCGCTAAACATTTCTTTAAATTTATCGAAACCACCTAAGTCGCGGTCGATAGCTGCTGCTAAATCTCCTGTCGGAGTACCACCTGCATTTGGAGCCATTACTTCCCAAAATAAATTGTGGTTGTAAAATCCACCACCATTGTTGCGAACAGCAGGAGAAATTTTTGAAATATTAGCTAATATCTCTTCAATGGTTTTACTTTCCCATTCAGTGCCGGCAATTGCATTATTTAAATTGGTAGTATAAGCCGCGTGATGCTTATCGTGGTGAATTTCCATTGTTCTCGCATCAATATGCGGTTCCAAAGCGTTAAAAGCATATGGAAGTGGTTGTAATTGAAATGCCATAATAGTTTATTAGGTTTTATTGATTAAAAATTTATTTGCCTGAAATATATCAAGGTGTTAAAGATAAAACAGCATTTGAAAAAACAGGTTCGCAAAAGCGAAAATTAATTTTAATTTATCGTTTGCCCACGAAAAAATTTTTCAGCAAAATTTGCGATTTTTCAGCCCCCACACCCTGACTTATAGCCGTTTTGGGATGCAAAATATGTTGGTGGCGACTAAAACCCATTTTAGGGTCAGAGGCTGCATATACTATCCGGCCTATTTGCGCCCAATAACTGGCTGCAGCGCACATTGGACATGGCTCAAGTGTTACATACAAAGTGCATTCCGGCAGGTATTTGGCGTTAAAATGGTTACAAGCCGACGTTATCGCCTGCATTTCAGCATGGGCAGTAGGGTCGCTGAGCCTTTCCACTAAATTGTGGGCTTTGGCAATGATTTGATGCCCCGCCACTATAACTGCCCCAACCGGCACCTCGTCCTCCTGCAGGGCCTTTTCCGCCATTTTTAGGGCTTCTTCCATGAAAAATGCATCCGGATCTGATATAATTCCCATGCCGTAAAGGTAAGGGCTTAATCGAATAGACTTCAAATTTTTGACTTGAAAACTCGTCTATCAACTTGTTTAAGGTTAAATGTGTTAATAGAAATACTGTTTTTCGCTTGTAACTTTTAATGCTTTTGGACCATTCATCCTTAAAATGTCTTAATTTATCTAAAACTTTAAAAGGCTCGTCAAATTTGAACTAATTTTAACCCGTCATGAGAAAACTAGCTTTTATCATTATCATTTCTGCCCTAACTACGGCTGTGCAGGCTCAACGCACAGTTACTTTGCAGGAATGTATCAACCTGGCTACCGACAATAACCTCCAGTTAAAACAAGGTGCCGCAGGTGTTGAATTTTCTGAAAGAGCAGCTAACCAAAGCCGATTGCTGTTATTGCCCAATCTAAACCTTGGAAGTTCCTATTTCTGGAATTTCGGGTATACCATCGACCCGGTAACCAACTTGCCTTTGGCTAATAGTTTTCAGACAAATGGTTATCAGGCTACCTCTACTATGAATTTATTTAGTGGCGGTACCATCAGCAATACCATTAAAAAAACTAAAACCGATTTGCAGGTGGCAGGAATGAATTATAAAGAAGCATTAGAAAATGTGCAGTTCCAGGTTATAGTTGCCTATTTGGCAGTAATGTTTGCTGAAGAACAATTGAATATCGCCAACCAAAAAATTAATACGACAGAACTTCAGTTAAATAATTCAAAAAAATTGGCGCAGGCCGGAAGTATCCCTGAAGGTAATTTACTTACAATTGAAGCACAATTAGCTCAAGACCAACTTTCCGTTATACAGTCGCAAAATCAATTGGATAAAACCTATCTCGATTTAAAATTATTATTACAATTAGACCCAACAGAAAATATTAAAATTACTTTTCCGGATATTTCCAAAGTGGATAATATTTTAAATGCACCGGTTCCCGATGCACTTACTGTTGCTAATTATGCCATTGCTAATAAGGCCAGTATAAAAAAATATGAATATCAACTATTGAGCGACGGATTAAATAAAAAAATTGCCGGTGCTGCAGCGCTGCCAACTTTGAGTTTGATTGGACAAGTAGGAACAAATTATTCAAATGCAACTTATCCGCCAATTATTACAGAAGCAGACCCATACGGCACACAAATTAATAATAACCTAAGTGAGGTTGTTGGTATTTCATTACAAATTCCAATTTTTAACAACGGACAAGTATTGCTTAACAAACAAAATGCAGATTTAGCTATTATCAATACCCAATTAAATCAGCAAATTGCCATTAATACCATGCGCCAAAATGTAACGCAGGCAATTAATGATTTAAAAGCTGCAATTGCATCTTATGCTGCCGCAGAAAAAAATCTTGCAGCAGCACAAAGTGCGTTCGATTTTGCTGAAAAGAAATTTAATATGGGAACAGCTTCATCGTTCGATTACACCAATGCAATAAATATTAAAGCACAAGCTGAATCAACACTTGTGCAGGCTAAATACGATATGATTTTCAAATCGAAAATTATTGATTATTATCTCGACAAAACATTAGACTTTTAAACAACCAATTATGCGCTCGTTAAAAATTTTAGGAATTATAATCGCTGTATTAATCGTTGTGCTGGTAATCGGCTCAAATAAAGGATGGTTTAATGGCGGTGCTAAAATAACCGTCAATGCTGAAGCAGTTCAAAAAAGAACTATTGTAGAAACTGTTACTGCCAGCGGAAAAATATATCCTGTAACTCAGGTGAGCATTTCTGCCGAAATTTCAGGTGAAATAGTTGATTTGCCGGTGAAAGAAGGTGATAAAGTGAAAGAAGGTGATTTGCTCATGCGTATCAATCCCGATTTATATGAAAGTCAGGTAGAACAGGCACAGGCAGGTCTCGATAATACAAAAGCGCAATTAGCAACAGCAAGAGCGCGCGTTTTACAATCGAAATTACAATTTGATAATGCAAAAATTACATTCGACAGAAATACGCAATTATTAAAAGATAAAGTGATTTCTCAAATGGATTATGAGCAAGCACAATTAGCTTATGAAACATCAAAAGCAGAATATGAAATTGCTCAGGAAAGTGTAACGGCAATGGAATTTACGGTTAAAAGCAGTGAAGCCATGTTACGTGAAATGCGCAATAACTACAAACGCACATCTATTTATGCACCTGCAGCAGGAACTGTTGTTGGTTTAAATAAAAAGAAAGGTGAAAAAGTATTAGGTACTATTCAAATGACCGGTGATCAGTTAATGAGTATTGCCGATTTAACACAAATGGAAATTCAGGTTGATGTAAGTGAAAACGACGTGTTGCGTATAGATGTTGGTGATACTGCTAATATTGAAGTGGATGCTTATTTAAACAGAAAATTCAAAGGCGTAGTTTTTCAAATTGCCAATTCTGCCGGAAGTGGAAGTGTATTAAGCGCAGTGTCTGACCAGGCAACTAATTTTAAAGTGAAAATTTATTTATTGCCGGAATCGTATGCTGATTTAATGAAAGAATCAAATGGCAAATATCCATTTTATCCGGGTATGAGTGCAACGGTTGAAATTAAAACTGATGTACAACGTAACGTATTATCTATACCAATTCAGGCAATTACCACAAGAGAAGATACTACCGATACAAATAAGGATAAAAAAATAAATGAAATTGTGTATGTACTTGATGGCGAAAAAGCGAAAGAAGTTATCGTAACATCAGGACTGCAGGATGATAATTTTATCCAAATTAAAACTGGATTAAACGAAGGCGAAAAAGTTATTTCAGGTCCATACAATACCATTACCAACGTATTAAAAGATGGTGATATGGTAAAAGTGGAAGAGGAAACAGACGAAAAAGCAGATAAGAAATAGGTGGTTGATGGTTTAATCAAACCCAATTATTTATTGTGTTTTTTATTAAGGTGCTGTCGCGATGTAATTAATCGCACTGTCATGGTATTCTCATTTTCATGAGAATTGTAAAACCCTTTATGGAATTGTGCGTATACAACATCATAACAGTAAAACATATTGTTATGGCACAAGTAGAAAACACCCGTTCTGCCGCTGTTGGAAAACACAATAGCCGCACTTCCCGAAAATCATTATTTATTGATTTAACACCAATGGTTGATTTGGCATTTCTGCTGATATCATTTTTTATGCTTACAACTGTATTGCAGGAAAATATGTCGATGGAATTAAAAATGCCGGAAAATACCGGTGAACCTATGCCAATTCCCCACTCCCGAACTATTACGCTTATTGCTGATGCGAATAATCAACTCTATTATTATAATGGAGAGGATATGCAAAACCTTGCCAAAAGTGATTACTCCAATGCTGGATTGCGACAATTATTATACAAGCGTATTCAGCAACAACGTGCAGCTGATCCTGATAAAGGACTGATATGTATTATCAAACTTACCGACGGTGCTGATTACAATGATATGATTAATCTGTTAGATGAAATGGAAATTACCGATGTGCCCACTTATGCCATTCAGGATATCACCGAAGCCGAAAAAGAACAATTAAACATTTTTACAAAAAATAATTAAGCAGTGCTTATGGAAAAATGAATACCCTTTCATCACAATCTAAAATTCACTGCTATGAACAATTTAAAAAACTATTCGGATGCCAGTATCGATGATATGGTTTTCGAAAACCGCAACCAATCTTATGGCGCTTACGAATTGCGCAGGAGTTCTGACAAACACTTGAAAATTGCATTGTTTATCGGTATTCTCAGTACATCAGTTTTCACTGCATTTAGTTTAAACAACAAAAAAATGGAAGTGATTGATGAGCCTACAATAATTGTCACCACTGTATCCGATTTGCCTGATATACCGGAGTTACCGAAAATTGAACCACCACAACCTATTGTGCAGGAAGTGATACAACAAGCTTCCGTAGCTTTTACCGAAATGATTGTAAGAGAAGATTTAGAAGTAACTGAAGAAGTAATTGCTATTGAAGACTTAAAAGGCAAAGTAATCAGCAATAAAACTGTTGAAGGACCTAAAATTGAAGTGCCAATAATTAAAGATCCTATTATTACTGAGCCGGTAGTAACCCGTCAGGAGCCTATTACAATTGCCGAACAAATGCCGGAATACAATGGCGGATTTGCATCCATGCAACGCGATATTCAAAAACAAGTACGTTACCCATCACAGGCAATGCGTATGGGAACTGAAGGAACAGTGTATGTAAGTTTTGTTGTAAATACCGATGGTTCTGTTTCCGATATCGCTTTAGTGCGCGGAATTGGTGATGGATGTGATGAGGAAGCCATGGAAGCTGTATCCAAAATGCAAAAATGGAATCCGGGAAAACAAAATGGTAAAACAGTAAGAGTGAAAATTACTGTTCCTATAAAATTCGAATTAGAAAATGATTAAGTACAATTGAGTTAACAAATCAGGTTCGCCTCCCGTTACTTTTCGCGGGAGGTTTTTTATTTTATAGGATGTAGTTGGGCGGTTGAAGATTAAACTTCATGGATGCCAAGTTTTTTACAACCAATTTCACTGGCTTTTTGCTCGGCGCGTTTTTTACTGTAGTCGATATCTTCTGCAATAAGTTCGGTATCTAAAAACAATCCCATTTTATACATGCGTTTGCCCTTTAGTTCATGTTCTTCAATCAAATCGAATTTGATATCACGACCATTTTTTTGAGCCCACTCAATAATTTTACTTTTGAAATTTACCACTACACTTTCTAACTCGGCAATTTCGTAGTGAGGGATTAAAATTTTATGCATAAAAAACCTGCTGGCACGGGTATAACCGGTGTCAACATAAATAGCTCCGACTAATGCTTCCAGTGCATTACCCAGTACATTACTTTTGGTAAGGTCGGTGCCACCTTTGCGGATTTGCATCATTTCTCCGAGGCCGATTTTAAGGGCAACGCGGTTTAATTGTTCGCGACTGACAATTTTACTGCGCATCTCGGTAAGGAAACCTTCTGTTTTGTAAGGATATTTTTTAAAAAGGAAGTCTGCAATCACCAAATCAATAACGGCATCACCTAATAATTCGAGGCGTTCGTTATTGGTATGCACTGAATTGTGGATGGAACTATGCTGAAAAGCCAGTTTGTAGACATTATAATTAATAGGAGCCAGGCCGGTAATACTGCGTAGTTTACGGCAAAAGACCTTTTCAGGTCCCATATTACAATTATAAAATTTGCGAATTTCCGACAGCAAGCAATTAACTACTCAACTTTTTAAAGATAACAGAAGCATTATGTCCGCCAAATCCGAAGGTATTACTAAGGACAGCGTTCAATTCACGATATTGTGCTTTATTGAATGTTAAGTTAAGTCTGGTATCGAAAACAGGGTCGTCGGTGAAGTGGTTAATGGTAGGAGGAATAATACCATTATTTAAAGCAAGCACGCTGGCAATAGCCTCAATAGCGCCTGCTGCACCTAATAAGTGACCTGTCATTGATTTGGTTGAGCTGATATTCATTTTATAGGCATGCTCACCAAAAACAGTTTGAATAGCCTTTATTTCCTGAGGGTCGCCAATAGGGGTAGAAGTGCCGTGAACATTGATATAATCGAGCTCATCGAGTTGCATATTGGCATCTCTTAAAGCATCTTTCATAACCAACTGAGCACCAAGGCCGTCAGGATGAGGCGCTGTCATATGATAAGCATCGGCACTCATGCCTCCGCCCATATATTCAGCATAAATTTTAGCTCCGCGTTTTACAGCGTGTTCGTATTCTTCCAAAATAAGTGCGCCGGCGCCTTCACCAAGAACAAAACCATCGCGGTCCAAATCGAAAGGACGAGATGCAGTTTGAGGTGAGTCGTTGCGTTCACTTAAGGCTTTCATGGCGTTAAAACCACCAACTCCCGGAGCAGTAACAGAAGCTTCTGAACCACCGGAAATAATAATATCAGCGCGACCCATACGAATACAGTCCGCAGCAATAATTATTGAGTGTGTTGAGGATGCACAGGCAGATACCGTTGCGAAGTTTACGCCTCTGAAACCATACCTGATGGAAATCATACCGGCAGCAATATCGCTAATCATCTTAGGAATGAAAAATGGGTTGAAACGCGGCGTTCCATCACCCTTGGCAAAGGCAAAAACCTCTTCTTCAAAGGTTTTTATACCACCAATACCACTGGCCCAGATTACACCAACGCGGTCAACATTAACTTCCTCAGACTTAATACCTGCATCTTGCACGGCTTCTTCAACTGCTGCAATAGCATAATGAAGAAACGGATCCATACGGCGTACCTCTTTTTTCTCGATAACGCTTGTAGGATCGAAGTTTTTCACCTCGCATGCAAAGCGGGTTTTGAAGTTGGTAGCGTCAAAACGTGTGATGAAATCAGCACCGCTCTTGCCGGCTACCAACCCCTCCCAATACTCTGGTACAGAGTTGCCCAGGGGGGTCAATGCCCCTAAACCGGTTACTACAACTCTTCTTGATGCCATAAGAAGGATAAGAATTACTTAACGTGTTCTTCGAGGTAAGCAATAGCGTCACCAACTGTGGTAATGCCTTCAGCCTGCTCATCAGGAATAGAGATATTGAATTCTTTTTCAAATTCCATAATTAACTCTACTGTGTCTAATGAATCAGCGCCTAAATCATTGGTAAAGCTGGCTTCCGGAACTACTTCGCTCTCGTCAACACCAAGCTTGTCGATAATGATCTTTTTTACTTTTTCTGCAATTTCTGACATTGTTTTAGGTTTTAATACTCCCTTCGGAGGGAGGAATTGTTTGAAAATAAAGTGCAAAGATAAGGGAATGTATATGGATTGTGCAAGTGTGCAGAGATATAATAGTTGTATCTTACCTTTGAGGCATCATTTTTTTTCACTTTGGCCAGGCAAAAAATCAAAATTGACCCCGAATTTAACTTTATTCTTATAGGGATAGCTACCCCCCTTCAGGACTATCGTATGGCCTGGTTTATTAATAATATACTCTATAAACAACTGGCTAAAATTGACGATTTAATCGTCGCAGACCCCGTAAACAGGGTGCAAACCGCCTATGGGCGCTTCGATTATGTAGAAGAACTCACTAAGTCGGTTTTCCATCTGGTTCAAAACAAACAGGGTGCAAATAACCTCATTCCCGAGCTAAAGGAGCTAGACTACCTTCTGTTGATAAAGGGAGAGTATTATCGACCAAGAAAAAATGAAATTGTAAAAAAAATTCGCAGGATTGAACAAATTTTGGCTGTAGCCATTATTGATGTGACTACTTTAAAGTCGAAAAACAACCTCATCTTTGAGGATACATTCAAAAAAAAGAATCAGGTATAACCAAACAACAGGATATTCAAATACAATGAAACGAGGAGGAAACAAAACTAAAATTATTGCAACATTAGGACCAGCCAGCAATAATTTTGAGATGATTGTAAAGCTGATAAACACGGGCGTTGATGTTTTCAGATTAAATTTTTCACATGGCAGTCACGAAATTCATAAACATACTATTGAGCTCATCAAAAGAGCGAATAAAGAGCTCAATACGCATGTGAGTATTTTGGCCGACTTACAAGGCCCGAAAATTCGTTTGGGGGAGGTGTTGCCACTTACTGTTTTAAAAGAAGGTGACACATTTGAATTTACTACTTCACCAATGATAGGTAATAATAAGATAGCCTATATTACTTATCCTAATTTTCCAAGTGATGTTCGTCCCGGTGAAACTATTTTGATTGATGATGGAAAAATTGAACTTAAAGTATTGGAGACAAATCAAAAAAACCATGTAATTACCAAAGTGGTTTTTGGTGGTCCGATATCTTCAAAAAAAGGGGTGAATTTACCGGATACTCAGGTTTCAATTCCTTCGCTTACAGAAAAAGATCATGCCGATTTATTGTTTGCATTGGAACATGGTGCCAATTGGATTGCACTTTCTTTTGTGCGTAAAGCTGATGATATTATTCATTTAAAAAATATTATCCGTCACCATGGCAAACACTCTAAAGTAATTGCCAAAATTGAAAAACCTGAAGCCTTAAAAAATATCGATGAAATAATTGATGCAACCGATGCCATTATGGTAGCCAGAGGCGATTTAGGTGTTGAGATGCCGGTTGAACTTGTGCCTTTTACCCAAAAAGATTTGTGTCGCCGTTGCCTTGAAAAAACAACGCCGGTAATTATTGCTACACAAATGATGGAAAGTATGATTGAAAATGCCCATCCAACCCGAGCAGAAGTTACCGATGTAGCCAATGCCGTACTCGATGGTGCAGATGCAGTTATGTTAAGTGCCGAAACTGCTGCAGGGAAATATCCTGAAAAAGTAATTTCAACTATGGTGCGTATTATTGAGCAAGCAGAAAAAAATGAAATTGTATATAATCGCCGCCATCAGCCGGACAAACATTCTAAAACGTATTTGAGTGATGCCATTTGTTTTAATGCCTGCAACATAGCCGATGAGGTGCACGCTGCGGCCATTATGGGTATGACAAAAACAGGATACACTGCCTTTATGGTATCAAGCTGCAGACCGAAAGCGAAAATTTATGTATTTACCAATAATGAAGAAGTGGTAAATATTCTCAATTTATTATGGGGAGTTGAAGCATTTTATTACGACGGCATGAGGGGAACAAATAATACATTTAAAGAAGTGCAACAACATCTTGCACATATTGGATATTTGAAAAAAGATGATGTTGTTATCAACTTGGGAACAATGCCTGTTAAAGAAATGGCAAGAACCAACACCTTAAAAATAAGTGTAATCCAATAATTTTATTTAATAAGACATTACATATTGAAGTGTGGCAATCACATTGTGCCACACTTCAACCTCTTCCCTCCCCGTAACTTCCCTTCTTCCCGCCTTCCCGGCAAAAAAAACGTATCTTAGTATCTTATACTAAATATATGTGGAAAGAAGAAAATAACACCCTCTCAAAAACATTCAAATTCGCCAATTTTATTGATGCATTTGCATTTATGACACGCGTAGCTTTACTCGCCGAAAAACAAAACCATCATCCTAACTGGAGTAATGTATATAATACCGTTACCATCAATTTAAATACACATGATGCGGGAGATGTAGTGACCGAAAAGGACAGGAAGCTGGCTGAGGCGATTGATAAACTTGTGGCGTAATTAAATAATAATTATTCGGGTGTATCATTTATTTTGAAAATAATCTCTTTAATTTGCAATAATTAATTAGGGATATGAAATACAGTGCGGAAAATCAACAGGAATTACAGCAACTCACATCAACACTAATAAAAAATATTGCAGATGCGAATTACACTTCTGATGCTGCACGTGATGTGATAGATGAATTAAAACAGGTAATCAACTTTCACGACTGGAAATATTATGTTGAGGCGCAACCAACAATAAAAGATTACGACTACGATCAGTTATTTAAAAAACTGAAATCGCTTGAAACTACTTTTCCGGAATTGTTGACACCCGATTCTCCGACTGAACGTGTTGCTCGAACACTTACGAGCGATTTTCCAACTGTTGCACATTCTATTCCGATGTTAAGTCTGGAAAATAGTTATGACGAAAACGATTTAAACGATTTTGATAAACGTATAAAAGAATTAACAGGACGTACAGCAATTGAATATTGTGTTGAACCGAAATTTGATGGTTCATCTATTGCTATAATTTATGAAAACGATTTATTAGTTCGCGCAGCAACCAGAGGTGATGGTATTCAGGGTGATGAAATTACCAATAATGCACGTCGCATGAAATCGGTGCCACTTAGTGCAAAATTTTCTGCATTGGGTATTCATCGTGTAGAGCTGAGGGGAGAGGTGGTGATTAATAAAAAAACCTTTGCAAAAATTAATGAAAAACGTGAGGAGGAGGGTTTACAAATCCTCCAGAACCCGCGTAATTCGGCAGCAGGAGCATTGCGTGTCAAAGATTCTATTGAAGTAGAAAAACGTGGCCTCGAAGCATTTATGTATCAAATGGCTTATGCTGTTGATAAGAATGGTAACGATATGTTTAATACAACCTTGTTGAATAAACATTTTAATAATATTAATCAACTTGGAACACTCGGATTTAAAATCCCGAATCAGGAAAAAAAATTATGTAAATCAATTGCAGAAGTACATGCATTTATTCAGTCGTGGGAAGAAAAACGCGACGATTATGAATATGAAATAGATGGCATGGTAATTAAAGTAAATGATATTGATTTGCAAAAAGAATGTGGTGCAACATCACATCATCCACGCTGGGCAATTGCTTATAAATTTAAAGCAAGAGAAGTAGAAACGGAATTATTAGATGTAGAATATCAGGTTGGTCGCACAGGCGCAATTACACCCGTTGCAAAAGTGAAACCGGTATTTGTTGGTGGTGTAACTGTTTCATCTATTTCTTTACATAACGAAGATATTATTCGAGAAAAAGATATTCGTATTGGTGATGTAGTAGTTGTACAAAGAGCAGGTGATGTAATTCCATACATTGACCGTGTTGTTGTAGAAAAAAGAAAATCAGATAGTACACCATTTGATTTTACCCGCGAATGTCCATCTTGCCACCAACCTATTGTTAAACCTGCCGAAGAAGCAGTTTACCGTTGTGTAAATGCAGAATGTGAGGCACAAGCTGAAGAGCGGTTAATACATTTTGTAAGTAAAGATGCTATGGATATCGACGGATTTGGTCGTGAAACCGTGAGCTCATTTTATACCGAAGGATTGTTGCGTTCCATTCCGGATATCTATAAACTGGATTTTGAAAGCGTTGGCAAACTGGAAGGGTGGAAAGAAAAAAGTATTAATAAGCTGCGCGATGGTATTGCGAAAAGTAAGGAGCAGCCACTGTGGCGCCTGGTAAACGGGTTGGGTGTTCGGCACATCGGTACACAAACGGCCAAAGACCTTGTAAAAACGCTTAACAACCTCAAGGAGCTGTTTGAGGTAACTCCTGAGCAGTTGCAGGCTATCGATGGCATCGGTCCTAAAGTAGCCTCTAGTGTGCTGGATTATTTTCATAATGCCGGAAACCAGCACATGATTCTTGAACTGGAAGCCAGCGGTTTGAACCTGAAAAATCAAAAAGTTGAAGCCCAGTCTGCGAAACTCAATAACCTTACCTTTTTATTCACCGGTTCCCTCACCCGATTTACCCGAGATGAGGCCAAGGAACTGGTGGAAGGCAATGGTGGCAAGCTGATTAGCGCTGTCTCCAAAAACCTTAATTACCTGGTTGCCGGCGAAAATGCAGGCTCCAAACTAGATAAAGCAAAGGCCTTAGGAACGGTAAATATTATTGATGAGGAAGCCTTTTTGAAGATGCTAGAGTAGTTGGAAACCGCACAGATTGTGGGTTTTGGGTAAAAATTCCGGTTCTTGGCTATCAACCACCCCAAAACAGGCAAAATATGTCTGGTATTTCTTTGGTTTTTACGTAAGTCGCCGTATATTTGCACTCCAATTTAAAAACTAAGATAATTGTATGGCACATCATAAAGCCGCTAAAAAATCGATTCGTCAGGCAGAAAAACGTAATGAGTCTAACCGTTACTACGGAAAAACTACACGTAATGCAATCAGAAAACTCAGAGCAGCAGAACCTGCAGAAGCAGATAAAATGTTACCTGATGTACTTTCTATGATTGACAAATTGGCTAAAAGAAACGTAATTCATAAAAATAAAGCAGGCAACTTGAAATCAGCTTTGATGAAAAAGCCGGTAGCTGCGAAATAATATTTTTATTCAGATATTTTGAACCTGATAGGATTTCCTATCAGGTTTTTTTATTTTTGGGACTTGTGAGGAGGATTTGTGATGGAAGAAAATACTGGCTTTACCCTAAAGCAGCTTGCCGAAGAGGACCGTCCGCGTGAGAAGCTGCAATTAAAAGGACGACAATCGTTAACGAATGCTGAACTGCTGGCCATTTTAATTGGCAGTGGCAATGCAAAAGAAACTGCAGTTGAACTGTCCCAACGAATATTATTACACTATCGTAATAACCTGGATGTTTTAGGTAGGTTAACAATTGATGATTTGTTAAAATTTAGCGGAATTGGTCCTGCAAAAGCAATAACCATTATTGCTGCGCTTGAGTTGGGTCGAAGAAGAAATCTAGCAGAAGCTGAGCAGAAAGTGCAGATTAAATCGAGTCGTGATATTTATGAAGTAATGTATCCGCTTATTGCCGATTTGCCCAATGAAGAATTTTGGGTATTACATCTCAACAAAGCCAATCGAATTATTGAAAAGGAACGCATTAGCATTGGCGGCATTGGTGGGACAGTAGTGGATGTGAAAATTATTTTGAAAAGCGCATTACAAAAACTGGCTTCGGCTATGATTTTAGTGCATAATCACCCTTCAGGCAATTTGACGCCTAGCGATGCCGATTTATCTATCACTAAAAAATTACGTGATGCAGCAACATATTTAGAAATTTTGGTGCTTGACCATGTAATTATTGGCGACAAGAATTATTACAGTTTTGCCGACAACGGTAATATTTAATTTTACCTTTGTTGTATGAATCAGGAATACAAAAAGGCATACCTGCTGTACCATGTTTGTGTGTTTTTATGGGGATTTACTGCTGTGTTTGGTAAAATTATCGACCTACAGGAAACCATTTTAGTTTGGTGGCGTATGGGTATTACTTCACTCATTTTATTGTGTATTCCTGCATTATGGAAAACAATACGCAACATCAACAAAAAAACATTGTTGCAATTAGCAGGCATTGGTGTTTTAGTTACCTGCCATTGGATTTCTTTTTATGGTTCTATAAAAGCATCTAATATTTCAGTAGCATTAACTTGTTTAGCAACAACCTCTTTTTTTGTTTCTGTTTTTGAACCATTAATGTTTAATAAAAAATTTATTTGGTACGAATTAATTCTTGCTGTATTAGTTATCCCTGCTATTTATTTAATTTTTCATTTTTCCGGCTCTTATACTGAAGGTATTATTTTAGGATTGGCATCAACCATATTTGCTACGTTGTTTTCATTACTGAATAAAAAAATGATAAGTAAAACAGCTCCGTTAAATATCACATTTATCGAAATTGCAGTTGGCTTTATTTTGCTTTCAGTGGTGTTGCCGTTTTATATGCAAACCCAAGAGGATATTAAGTTCTGGCCTACAACAATGGATACCGTAAATTTAATTTTATTTAGTGCATTGTGTACAGTAGTGCCTTTTACCTTGTCACTTTATTGCATGCGTCATATTAGTGTATTTACCGCATCAATTACCCTTAATCTTGAGCCGGTTTACGGTATTATTATGGCCATTGTGTTTTTTAATGAAAACGAATATCTGGCCCCCGGATTCTATATCGGAACCTTGCTCATACTACTCGTGGTATTTATTAATCCGTTTATTCAGCGGCGCTTTGGTGGGCCAATTAAACCGCCAGTTACCATTGGAGAATAACACCGTTTGATGTTTTTATAGTACATTTACCAAACTGTTATTGCTTTTTATTGTTACTTAACCAAGGTTAATGTAATTCATTATTTAAGAGGAGAAAACACGTGAGTAAACAATCTGCTGATTTTGAGTTGTTTTTCAGGATTTCGATTGATGCCATGATCATTGCTGATTTGGATGGTAAAATACTCGATTTTAATCATGCGTACGAAATAATTACCGGTTATACCCGCGACGAGTTATTTGAACTCAACGGAGGGTGGGGACTTATTTTAGATGAAGATATTCCTGCGCTGCGACAAAAAATAGATGAACTAAAAACAGGGGCAAGTGTAATGAAAAATTACGAAGTGCGCCTTGTTAGTAAGAGTGGAGAAATTAAAACTATTTCTTACGACGCGAAAGTAGATTTTATTAATGAACAGATTTATGCCATAGGTCGTGATATTACTATAATAAAAGAACAGGAAAAATCGCTAAAATTAAATGAATCTCGCTTAGCTTTCTTTTTCGATAATGCATTTGACGGAATGGTGATTATTTTAGATGGTAAATATCATTTGGTAAATAAAGCATTTTTACAAATCTTGGGTCTGCAACATGCTGACGATGTAATAGGTAAAAGTTATTTAGATTTTGTACATGAATCATCAAAAGAAAAGGCGCAAAGTATAATTTCTGACGATTCAGAAGCACTGTATGAATTAGATATTGTAAGAGCAGATGGCAGTTTGCGCAATATTGAAATTGCAGGTAAGTCGCTAATATTTAATAACCAGAGAATGCGCATTGCCGTAATTCGTGATCTTGACGACCGCCGAAATATGTTGCAAAAGGCGCAGGAAAATGAGGATAGGTTCCGAGCAATTTTTCAAAATTCAACAATGGGTATTGTGCTTACTGAATTTGATGGTACAATATTGGAAATAAATCAAACATTAGCCGAACAATTAGGATATAGTGTTGCTGAATTAATGGGTGGCAGTGTATTGGATTTAATTTATGAACCCGATAAACCTGCAGCTTTAAAAGGCGCTACCATGTTATATGAAGGAAAAGTGGATATTTCATATGCAGAGCGGCGTCTAATTAAAAAAACTAATTCAATAACATGGACCAGGATGACCTGCAGTGTAATTACAACTACAGGCAATAGGAAAATGGTATTGGGGATCCTCGAAAACATCGACAATCAGAAACATAACGAAAAAGCACTTATTGAAAGTGAAGAGAAATTTCGTGCAGTTTATGAAAGCTCACCAATGGGTATTCTCATCACAAAAAACCCGGGTGTTATAGTTGATGTTAATCCTGCATTTGCTGAAATGATAGGTTATGATGAATCAGAATTAATCGGCAAAACATTATTAGAAATTACACATCCAGCTGATATTGATGTGTCAGAAAAATGGTTGGCTCAAATTTATTCAGGCGAAATAGAAAGTTATGTAGCTGAAAAAAAGTATATACGTAAAAATGGCACTTCGTTTTGGGCAAAAGCTGTTGTTTCTACCATGAACCAAATTGGTAATGAAATAGTTACAGTTGCCATTATCGAAAATATTGAAAAGAAAAAATTAACGGAAGATGCGCTTGAGCAAAAAAATAAAGAGCTCACACAAATTAATCAGGAGCTTGAACATTTTGCATATGTGGCATCTCACGATTTACAAGAGCCGCTTCGTACCATTACCAGTTTTATTCAAATTCTCGATCGCAGATATGTGAATAAGCTGGATGAAGATGCGCAGCAATTTATGGGATTTGTGGTTGATGGTGCTAAACGTATGCAAACATTGATTCACGACTTATTAGATTACAGCCGCATCAATAGGTATAATACCGGGTATGAAAAAATTGATTTAAATGAAATATTTAATACCGTAAGCCGTGTATTAAAAGATAAAATTGAATCAAACGATGCATTGGTGATATCCGAAAACTTGCCACTAGTTTATGGTAATCGGATTCAATTAACACAAGTATTTCAAAATTTAATTGATAATGCCATTAAGTTTAAGGCTAAAAAGAGAAAGCCGGAAATCATTGTTTCAGTTAACGACATCAAGGATAAATGGGAACTTATATTTAAAGATAACGGCATTGGTATAAGTCAGGAATATTTTCAAAGGATATTTGTAATTTTTCAACGTCTGCATACTTTGGAAGAATATTCAGGAACAGGAATTGGATTGGCAATTTGCAAAAAAATTATTGAACGCCATGGTGGTGAAATATGGGTTGATTCAAAACCCGGTAAAGGAACTGAATTTCATCTTACTATTTCGAAACATTTAATGCGTGCTTTAGGCAATAATTAATTTATTGGTAAGCCGGACATTTGAGCGGGTCCTTTTTAACTTTATTACCAAAAATATAAGCTGCGGCAATTTCAAAGCCTCCCAGAGAACCACTGGCACCGCGCAAGCGTGATAAATTTAAATCATAACTCAACGATACAGTTACTTTGTCCATTTGCGCTCCGCCAACAAGCCAAAATGCGTCCTTATGCCGATACCAAGCACCTACGAACATTGAATTGTAACTGTTATTTTCTGCGTTAATTGGTATACTCACATTTGTACCAGCAATAATTTCAGTTGCATTGTATTGCGAAGCAACATAAAGTTGTGGCTGAAAACTGGCAATTCCACCAGTCGCAAAAAAACCACCGAATGTAGCAGTGTATTTTATACCAATTTTATTTTCATCCCCTAAAAAAGATTCTTGTGGCTCATTAATGTGCATCAATGAAGCACCTATAATATACCGTTCACCTTCATATGGCATAATGGTGAGTTGGGCACCGGCTCCAATGTCAGCGTAGTCTAACGAAGCAGTTGTTGAATTTTCGTTATTGGAAAGTGATTCGTCAAATTCAAAATCATTCCATTGCGAATTAAATGTAAGTTTAGTTATATCCACCGTTTTTTGAACAAAACCACCAGTTAATCCTAAAGCAAATCGCACATTTGATTTTTCTGTATAACCAATATGATAAGCACTTGATAAATAGATTTTATTTGTACTTAAAATACCATCACCAGCTTGGTCGGTAAAAGCAGTAACACCAATACCAAATCGATTAACTGCTTTTTTAGGTTGAATACCTGCATCAGCATAAGCTGAAAAAGTTTTGTAAGGTACAGTTACGGAGCCCCATTGGTCGCGATAATTTAAACCTAAACGAACTGAGCCTGTAAAATTACCTGTGTTGGCAGGATTAGTTAACATAGGAGCAGCGTAAAATTGAGAGAAATGGATATCCTGCGCTTGCACTAATTGTGCAAACAAAATACAGCAGCATATTACCAATAGTTTTTTCATCTCAATAAAGTGATATTACCTTTCCGTTCAAATGTATTGCTATCTGCGAAATCGCCAATTAAATAATAAACATAAACTTCCATTGGCTGCGGATTTCCTTTAAATGTGCCATCCCAACCTTCCAAATAATTGGTGGTTTCAAATACTAATTCACCCCAACGATTGTAAATGAGTAGTTGCATATTGTCAATGCCAATACCTTTTACAAAAAGAATATCATTATTGCCATCCCCATTTGGTGTAAACGCAGTTGGGATATCAATGGTGCCATATTCTACTGCTTCTACTGTGCGGCAATAGGTATCGGAGCAGCCATTATAATTGTATGCGGTTAAGCAAACTTCATAGGATGTTAATTCTTCAAAGTAATGTCTGCCATTTGGTTCAGTTGTAAAACCTCCATCGCTAAAAGTCCATTCATAAGCAACTGCATGTTCACTTAAATTGTGGAAGGTTACCCAAGTTTCTGCAATAATATATTTAGGGTCATCAGCAAAATATGCGACAGGTAAATCTGCTATAATTACTGTTTGTGTAACAGTATCATAAATTCCACAATTAAGTGCAATTAATGATACCTGATATTCTCCAGGTGTGTCAAATATATGTGTAATTGAGGCCCCCTCTCCGGTTGTACCGTCGCCGAAATCCCATAATAAATCACTTTCACCAACAAAATTTGCAGTAAAGGTTGCATTAATTGGTAAACAGCCTACAGCTTCAAATTCAAAACCTTCATTAAATTCATATAAATAATTTATAGTTGCCGTAAATGTATCAATCCCATTGCAACTTGTCGGGTCGTCTATAATTAATGTAATGGTATAAGAACCAGGTTCTGAATAAACATGTGTTGGATTAGTTTCGGTTGAAATGGTGCCATCACCAAAATTCCATAAAAAATTTGTGGTTGGAAGTAATTCCGCCACCAAATTAAATGTGGCTGTTACGCTATCACAATTTTCATCTGTAGTATATTCAAATTCTGCACTTATACTATCACTCAAAACAATTACAGATAAATAAGCAGTATCAGCAATGTTGCATGAATTAGAGTCTATTGCAATAAGCATAACATCATAATCACCCGGAATTGAATAGGTATGTGATGGTTCAAATAAAGTTGAAGTTGGGGATCCATCACCAAAATCCCAAATATAATTTACAGCCCCTAAACTCGTATTGGTAAAATCTACATCAAAAGGAGCACATCCAATTAATGATGGTTCGGCAATTGCAGAAGCATAAATTCCGGCTAAATTGAATTCGATTTTTATCACACCAAGATTACAGTTTCCACTGCCATTTGTTTCACTATATGCACCGTCGGTTGTAGGAAAATTATCACTTCCTCCGCATCCGGCGCATACAGCCTGATAAATGGCTCCGCCTTTGTCGAAACGACTTGTACCACCATCAACGTGCTCTGCAGTAAAGTTGCCGCCAAAATAACTTGCAAATAATAAATCAATCGCATTTTTCGATAATACAAAGAAATAAAAGTCACTACCATCTGTTGTTGCTTGCAATGCATCGGGCGTAACGGTCATGCCAGTTGTAAATCCGGTTGCAGGATTGTGTATTTGATTTACTGTGCCACCCCATCCTGAAACGTAAACATTTTCACAATCATCAACTAAAAATGCACTTGGTGAAATATTTATCGCAGATGAACCTGAGCCAAAAATTGTTGAATATTCAAGCGTAGTTAATGCCGCGTTTATTTTCGCAATAAATTGTTTACCATTAGCTTCCGAATAAACACCAGGTGTTACAGGAAATGCACCTTTAGTTTGCCCTGTAAAATAAATAAAATCGTTATCGTCGGTTTCAACAAAAAAGGTTTGATCATATTGATTTGTACCAACAAATGTACAGGCAATAATATCAGAACCATCAGCAGCAATATGAGCAACCCAGCCATCAGCTGCTCCGCCTAAATATGTACTATGCCATGTTCCGGCAGTCGATGGAAAATCGGTACTTGCAGTGCCACCGGCAATAATTGGTTCATTGTCTGAATTTAATTTAATTGAATAAGCACCATCTTCATTGCTGCCACCAATAAATGAACTCCAAAGCAAAGTTGAAAGGCTTGGATTTAATTTAAATACAACCCCTTCCTGATCGCCACTTAATGATGTTTGAAACGCACCGGGTGTAGTAGGAAAATTAGGCGAATTACTACTACTTGCTACATACACATTATTTGCTGCATCAATCATAACTTCACCTCGCGCAAAATCGCCATAATTATAAAAAGTGGAATATCCGGAAGCCATATTCATACCATCTAAACCGGTGCCACCAATATAGGTGCAACCCATCATTGTGCCTCCGTCGGCAGATAATTTGGCGACAAAAATATCGGCACCATCGAAACTGATGTATCCGTCGACAAGCGTGTATGGGCCGCCATTATAACTGTTGTCATAAGCTCCGGCTATTGCTGGAAAATCGGAAGAGCCGGTTGTGCCCATAATGATTAATTCACCTGTAGCAGTGGCAATCATACTATGCGGTAATTCACTGTCATTGCCACCTAAAAATGTACTGTATAACAACGTGCTGCCATCTGCACTGAATTTTGAAATACCAATGTCTTCTTCACCACCTTGGTACGTTGTTTCAAATGCACCTACAGTGGTCGGATATCCTGCACCGAATACAATTCCGCCGCCATATAAATTACCATCGTCATCATTAGTTGCTGTGTAGCCCCAGTTGTCGCTGGTAGCGCCGGTATACGAAGCAAACACCAATTCCGGGTCAATATAAAGTGCTAAGTTTTTGTTGTAACCATCCGGAAAAATAAATGATACCGTATTGTCCTCAACAAAATATTCGCAATTAATTACAACAATATTACCATTGCGATATTGGTAAGCATAAGGTTTTGTTTCGGTGATGCGATTTACTGAATTATAAATTTGCAAATTTCCTTCTTCAATAAAAATACCATCGGTTCCAACATAATTAATTTTAATATCATCAACATCAGCACCCGGAGCTACTATAAAATCATATTTAATATTTTCACCTGATGAGTACCATTTTAAATCGATACCATTGTATAATTTTTTGTAAGTAACCTCACTATACCCATAAACAAATGAGGCCCAATTATTCGGGTCGTTTGAAAGTAAATAGTTATAATATTCTTTAGATTGTAAATTGCGAATTATCTGAGGTTCCGGATTCGCATTTTTGAAAACCATTTTATAGGCATGGTGGCGAATGTTGTTGTGTGCATGTTGTGAGTCGATATCGGGATGATGAATATGCGTTAAATCATGGGCATTTACCAAATCAAATGTAATGGCATTTTTTTCCAGATAGATGGATGAAAAGCCAATTTGAGTTTTGAATAAAATATTGGATTCCCACTGATTTTTGTTTTCAATGTACTTGACCGGTTGAGCGTGCTCAACTGACTGCATTTGCGCTGATACGCCCAGAGGCAGTATAGCAGACACGAATGTCATTAAGAGGAGCAATATGGTAAATAACCGTTTGTTCACGACTTTGGTTTTGTTTGGGGGTGTGCAAGTGCAAAGAAAACAACCAATTGATTTCTTAAAAAGGACAAAAACCGGCTACTTTCGACACTTAGTCACTTAAAAATACAGTATTTTGCTTGGTTCTACCAAATCTGGCGCCGATTGTGACATTAATTTTAACAATGGCTAAGGCACCAAATCGGACAAATTTGCCCAATTGGTGCCTTAGCTGCCTGTAAAGCCACAAAATATAGGATTTACTGCTTTACAAATTTCATAGTTTTAATGACTGTTGAAGTTTGAATTTGCATCATATAAATTCCTGCCGGGTAGTCATGTATATCTACCTGCATAATGCCATCTTCAATTATAAAATCCGACGCCATTTGTTTACCGTTAATATCGCTAATGGAAACAATAGAAGTCGCTTCAAGTCCTTGAAAATCAAGGTAAACGGCATCACTCGCCGGATTTGGATACGCATCGATTTCAGTTGAGGAAAGTTCACCAATTTTACAAACGGCTGTGGTAAAAGTTTGTAACGGAGAAAAAGCGGAAAATAAATCGCCACATTTTGATTTTACATTCCATTCATAAGCAACATTACACTCCAATCCGGTAATTGTTTTTTGTGTACCCGATACATTTAACTTAGTCCATGTAGCGGTTCCAACTTTTCTATATTTTAATTGGTATTTGGTAGCTGCATCTACTGCAAACCATTTCAATTTGGCAGAAGTTGGCATAATATTATAGGTGCCATCAATATCAGGAACGTCGCAAGAAACTCCAAGGTCACCGGCAATTATCGGGTTATTCGGTATGTCATCGTAGGCATATCCTTTTACGGTAACAGTTACAGGGTTTAGTGTAATATTTAATCTGGCCCAACCATAATGGAGGCTGCCATCAATGTCAAATTTAAAACCCATGAATCGGTCTCCGGTATTACCAAATTGACCATAAGTGCTACCTGAATATACAGATGCTAACCACGCTCTGTTATAAGTATTATCTGCAAATGGCGATAATGGCCCAATAAGTTCGCCCGCATTTAATGCACTTCCGTAATAATGTACATCTCCCAAATAACCAACTACCATATTTGCATCGTTACCATATCCGGATGAACTAAGCGCACCAATTGCTGAGGCAAACGTCCAGTTGCCTCCTTCGGCGGAAACTGCCTGCATCAGAAAATCCGGATATCCATTGTCATCCGCATCTAAGCCATACCATCCTATTGCGGTGTATGTGTGATCATCGATATTATTGTAAATGACTGCAGCTTGCGATTCATTTGCCAATGTCAAAAAGGCTCCTGCCATTGTAGAATAAGCTGAAATTTTTACGACTTTGTTAGGAGTTTTTTTTGTTGTCATGAGTATAGTTTTTATTTAATACAATAATAAATAAATAATTTTAAAATTTGTGGGGAAGTAAGTAAATTCAATTTTAAATAATCTAAAAGATATAGATTATTCAAACTCATATATACGTTTTACCCGCTGCGAAATTCCGGTCATTACTTCGTAAGGAATTGTTTCTTGCCATGTTGCATAATCATTAATGGAAATATGTTCGCCAAATAATTCTACCGTATCGCCAATTTTTGTTTCGGGTATATGTGTTACATCAATCATACTCATATCCATACATACGCGACCTACAATAGGAGCTGTTTTTTGGTGCAACCAAACCATTCCTTTTCCATTGCTCATTCTTCTGGAAAACCCATCAGCATATCCAATATTAATGGTTGCAATTCGCATATCATTTTCAGCAATAAACGACCTGCTATAGCCGATACTTTCACCTTGTTTTACATCGTGAATTTGTGCAATATTAGTTTGTAATGTTCCAACAGGTAATAATGTATTTTGCAGCACTGCTGAAGGGTCAACACCGTATAATCCTATGCCCAGTCGCACCATATCAAATTGTGCATGTGGCATTCTGCTGATGCCGGATGAATTTAAAATATGTCGCAGCGGTTGATAGCCTAAAGTGGATTGAATATTAGCGGCAATTTTATTAAATAGTGTTATTTGTTGTTCAGAGAAATTATCATGTTTATTTTCATCAGCTCCGGCTAAATGGGAAAATAAACTTGCAACTCGAATGTGTTGATGTGATTTAAGTAATGTTAATAATTCCGGTATGTCATTCTCAACAAAACCCAAACGATGCATACCGGTATCAATTTTAATGTGAATTGATGATTCTTCTTTTCCTATAAAATGAATAAAAACTTTTAATAATTCAATACTATAAATTTCAGGTTCTAACTGATACTGTTTTACCTGGTCGAATGTTTCTGGTTCGGGGTTCATTACCATAATAGGTAATTTAATGCCTTGACGACGTAAATCAGCACCTTCGTCAGCATAAGCAACTGCCAGATAATCGACACGCTGATTGGCCAGAAGCCTTGCTATTTCCGCTTGTCCACTGCCATAACTAAATGCCTTTACCATGGCCATAGTTTTGACACCCGGGTTCAGCATTGCTCTGTAAATATTTAAATTATGCGCAAGATTATTCATGTTAATCCTTAATACAGTGCCATGCGTTTTTAATGCAAGCTGATTGCCGATTTTTTCTAATTGAAATCTTCGTGCGCCTTTAATTAATATTATTTGCTGTTCAAATGATAAGCTGTTTATTTGTTTTAAAAAATCTTGTGTGTTGTTAAAGAACCAACTATTGAAATCGTTAAAAATAATTTGATTTTTTTCCAAAGCTGCACCAATAGCGTACACATTTTTAATCCCATTTTCTTTTAATAGTGCTGCAACTTTCTGATATAATTGTTCATCACTTTCACCACTTTCATCAAAATCGCTGATGATTATCGTTTTTGTCAAATCATCAGCATGGTGATGCATAAATCGTAATGCAATATCTAAGGAGGCAATATCGGCACTGTAAGCATCATTAATTAATAAACAGTTGTTATTGCCTTTTTTTAATTCAAGCCGCATGCTTATAACAGGTAGTTCTTGAGCCTGTATTGTTATCCGGTTAAGCATTTCATCGTTCAACTGCTCAGTGTTGTTGGCGATAAACAACGAGGCTATTAATGCATGCACCGCATTTTCAAATGAAGCTTCATCTGCAAAAGGAATAGCGAAGTGAAAATGTTGTTGTAAAAAATGAATGGTGAATAAAGTTTTATCAATTAATGTTTCAACATCACTAATTAATATATCAGGATTTTTTGTTGCATCTGTGCTCCAACTTAATACTGAATTATTATTTTTTAATGCGTAGTCAATTGATGTATAATCTTTGCGGTAAATGATAATATCAGCTTGGGCAAATAATTTTAATTTTTCTGACACTTTTTGGTCTTCATCAGAAAATCCTTCATTATGTGCGTTAGTAATATTCGTGAAAATGCCAATATTAGGTTGAATAATTTTTTCCAATACTTCCATCTCATCAGGTAATGAAATGCCTGCTTCAAAAATACCCAACTCATGTTGTTTGTCAATAGCCCAAATGCTTAATGGAACTCCAAGTTGTGAGTTATAACTTTTTGGGCTCCTAACAATGTCGAAATCGATTTTTAATAAATGATAAATCCATTCCTTCACAATGGTTTTGCCATTGCTACCTGTAATCCCAATAACCGGCAGGTGATAGTAGCTTCTGTGATGGGCAGCTAATTGTTGTAAAGCAAGCAAACTATTTGGAGTCACGATAAAATTGGCATCCGAAAGAGGTGGTTCGGGCATTTTTTCAACCAAAAACGAACGCACACCGGCATTATAGGCATCCATTATATACTGGTGCCCGTCATGTTGTTTACCCGAAATGGCAATAAACAGCGATTGGCCGGCGAACGTTATATTGCGGGAATCTGTCAATAAATGCTCAATTTGGGCCTCCGGGCTGACAATTTGTCCCCGGTTTCCGAGTATGGCAACAATATCTTTAATCGCGTAACCCATAGTTGAAATTCGGTGTAAAGCTAATACAATTGAACATTCATGCATGTTTTCGGGGTTTTAGCTGTAAATGATGTGTTAAAATATACCCCTACACAACACAATCCTTATCTTTGCGGCAAATGCAGGAACGACTTTTGACAACTGCATTCTTTCAATTGAGTAAATATATATATGAGTTTAATATCCAACGTCCTTTCAAAGTTATTTGGAGGCAATAAGTACGAAAAAGATGTTAAGGCGATTACGCCTATTATTGAGCAGGTAAAAGCAGCATATGCGCAGCTTTCAAAGCTTTCTAACGATCAACTACGTAATAAAACTGCAGAGTTTAAAAGTCGTATTGCTGAACACTTAAAGCAAATTGATGCTGAAATTGCTGTTTTAAGAGCCGAGGCAGATGACCCGAACTTATTGGATGTTGACCGTAAGGACGATATCTATAAAGATATTGATAAGCTGCGGAAAGACCGTGATAAAAAAATTGAAGAAGTGTTACTCATGATACTTCCCGAAGCTTTTGCGGTGATGAAAGAAACTGCACGCAGATTTACCGAAAATGAAAAAGTTATTTCTACAGCAACTGCTATGGATCGCGATTTATCTGTAAATCACGATTTTGTTCAGATTGAAGGTGGTAATGCAATTTATAGCAACGAATGGACTGCAGCAGGTGTGCCAATTAAATGGAATATGGTACATTATGATGTGCAGCTGATAGGTGGATATGTATTACACTCCGGAAAAATTGCCGAAATGGCTACCGGTGAAGGTAAAACCCTCGTGGCAACTTTGCCCGCATATTTAAATGCACTAGCTGGTGAAGGTATTCACATTGTAACTGTAAATAATTACCTCGCTCGTCGTGATGCGGAATGGAATGCGCCAATATTTAATTTCCTTGGCTTAAGAGTAGATTGTATCGATTTGTATCAGCCTAATTCACCGGAAAGAAGAAATGCTTATTTAGCAGACATTACCTACGGCACAAATAACGAATTTGGCTTTGACTATTTGCGCGATAACATGGTGCGCTCAGTAGAAGAAAAAGTTCAACGTAAACATCATTTCGCAATGGTGGATGAGGTTGACTCAGTTTTAATTGATGATGCCAGAACACCATTAATTATTTCAGGTCCAATTCCTAAGGGTGGAGATGCTGAAGTGTATAATCAGTTAAAACCACGAATTCATAAATTAATTGAGGCACAAAAGAAAGTGTTTACGCAAAATTTGAATGATGCGAAAAAAATGATTGAAGCCGGAAGAAATAAAGAAGGCGGAGTTCATTTGGTTAAAGCATATCGTTCATTGCCAAAAAACAATGCACTCATCAAATTATTAAGTGAAGAAGGTGTTCGTAAATTATTGATGGATACAGAAGGTATTTATATCGCTGAACACAATAAACGTATGCCTGAAATTGACCAGGATTTATATTTCGTTATTGATGAAAAAAGTAATAGCGTTGATTTAACTGATAAAGGTATTGAGTTAATTACTGAAGGCGGAGAGGATACTAATTTCTTTATTATTCCTGACGTTGGTGTACAAATTGCAGAAATTGAACGCAATATTTTTGATAAAGAAGAAAAACTTGCAGCTAAAGATAAATTGATGCAAGATTTCGCTATTAAAAGCGACCGTATTCACTCTGTTCAACAATTATTAAAAGCATATACTTTATTTGAAAAAGATGTAGAGTATGTGGTAATGGATAGTAAAGTGAAAATTGTTGATGAGCAAACAGGACGTATATTAGATGGTCGTCGTTATAGTGATGGTTTACATCAGGCAATTGAAGCAAAAGAAAATGTAAAAGTAGAAGCATTAACACAAACGTATGCTACAATTACTTTACAGAACTATTTCCGTATGTTTCATAAATTATGCGGTATGACAGGTACTGCAGAAACGGAAGCGGGTGAGTTTTGGGATATTTATAAATTGGATGTTTCGGCAATTCCGACCAACAAACCAATTGTTAGAAAAGATTTAGAAGATTACGTTTATAAAACACGTAAAGAAAAATACCTTGCAGTTATTGACCGCATTCAGCAACTCGTAAAAGATGGTCGCCCGGTTTTGGTTGGTACAACTTCAGTTGAGGTGAGTGAATTGCTAAGCCGAATGCTGCAACTTAAAGGAATTAAACACAGTGTATTAAATGCGAAACAGCATCAGCGCGAAGCTGAAATTGTTGCGGAAGCAGGTAAAGCAGGAAGTGTAACTATTGCAACCAATATGGCCGGTCGTGGTACCGATATTAAATTAGGTATTGGTGTTGTTGATGCCGGTGGTTTGGCAATTATTGGTACTGAACGTCACGATTCGCGTCGTGTCGATCGTCAGTTACGCGGTCGTGCCGGTCGCCAGGGAGATCCTGGATCCAGCGAATTTTTTGTGTCGCTTGAAGATAACCTCATGCGTTTGTTTGGTAGTGAACGTATTGCCAAAGTAATGGATACCATGGGTTACAAAGAAGGTGAAGTAATTCAACATCGTATGATTACCAAATCTATCGAACGCGCACAAAAGAAAGTTGAAGAAAATAACTTCGGTATGCGTAAACGATTACTCGAATACGATGACGTTATGAATAACCAACGTTCATTAGTTTACCAAAAACGTAATCATGCATTATCTGGAGAACGTTTAACAATCGATTTAAATAATACCATATTTGATTTGTGTGAAGAGCTGGTTAATACACATCACGCAGCTAAAGATTACGAAAATTTCACACTGGATGTAATTCGATACTTCAGTATGGAGCCGGAAATAACTCAACGCGATTTCGAAAACCAAAAGCCTGATGTTATTACAAGAAATTTGTATAATAACGCATTAGCTTATTATAAACGTAAGTCGCAAGTGCTGTTAAATAAAGTGTATCCACTCGTGCAAGATTTACATGCCTCAAGAGGTGAAACTTTAGAAAACGTTATAGTTCCGTTTACTGATGGTCGTAAAGGGTTGAATGTAATGGTTAATTTAACCAAAGCAATAGAAACAAACGGTTTGGAAATTAATTATTCAATTGAAAGAATGATTAGTTTAATTGTTATCGACGATCATTGGAAAGAACACTTACGTGAAATGGACGATTTGAAACAATCGGTTCAGGGAGCAGTATATGAGCAAAAAGATCCACTGTTAATTTATAAATTCGAAGCATTCGAAATGTTTAAAAAAATGCTTGTTGAATTAAATAAAGAAATTGTTTCATTCCTATTTAAAGGTTACGTGCCTATTCGCAGCGCAGAAGAAGTGAGGTCAGCTGTTCCACAAAAACGCACCGACATGAGTCAGCTCAAAGAAACTCGTGAAGATGCAGCAGGTCCAGCAGACGGAACACCAAGAACAGCCGCGCAACCTGAACGCAAACCTGTTGAACCAATTCGCGTTGAAAAGAAAGTTGGTCGCAACGATGCATGTCCTTGTGGTTCAGGAAAAAAATATAAAAACTGTCACGGTAAAGAAGAATAAATTATTTAAGTCCCGGTAATTTTTATCGGGACATTTTAATTCCTTATATCTATATGTCATCAAACATACTGCTTAATAAATATATTGAGCATACTATACTCAGACCCGATACTACTATCCTTGAAGTAGAACAAATTTGTCACGAAGCATTAAAATATCAATTTGCCGGAGTTTGTGTTCCATCTTATTTTTTAGAATCAGCGGTGGAATTATTAACTGATACCGGTATTAATATTGTAACCGTAATTGGTTTTCCTTATGGCTACAATTCGCTGATGAGCAAATTTGAAGAGGCTGAGGATGCAATTAATCGCGGCGCAGACCATTTAGATATGGTAATCAATATTGCAGCAGTAAAAAATAACGACTGGGAAACTGTAGAAAATGAAATTGATACCATTAACCGTTTGGTAAAAAGGGAAAATAAAATTTTTAAATTAATTGCCGAAACCGGTTTAATGTCAGAAATTGAATTGGAGTTGATTTGTAAAATCGCCAATGATTTAAAAATCGATTATCTCAAAACTTCAACAGGTGTTAATGGGGCAGGGGCTAATGTGGAAGTAGTTACTGCTATGCGCGAAATGCTCGATAATGGTATTAAAATAAAAGCATCCGGTGGAATCAGAACCCGAGCAGCTGCCTTAGAACTGATAGAAGCAGGTGCAGACCGTATTGGCGCTTCCAAAAGTGTTGAAATGATGGGATAAGCCCGGAAATGATATTTTTTGGCCTGCAATATATTGAGTAGCCCCTGCTAATCGTTTATTATTATTATTTTAGTGCCACCTAATCGTATGAAATTCATTTTAACCGGATTGTTGTTTTTAGTTGTTGCTGCGGGCTACAGCCAAACAGGCACGGTTGTTATTAATGACCAGGCGGGTGCAACTCAACTCATTGAGCAACACGTATTATTTAATAAAGAACATGGCGAACTCCCCGGTTATCGTATTCAGGTTATGGCAACAAGTAGTTTAGTTACGGCAAAGGAAGCTAAAGCCGGATTTTTAAAACAGTATGATGATTATCGGGCTACTATCGTATTTGAAGCACCAAATTATAAGTTGCGAATTGGAAATTACACAAATCGGTTTGATGCCAACCGCGACTTGCAACTTTTATTAGAAGCTTACCCTAATGCGCTAATCGTTAAAGATTTGATTAGCATAACAGAATAATAATGGAGCACATTATTGATAAAATTAAATCGTTAGCGATTGAAAATTTCGAAGAAATTCGAGAGTGTCGCCGACATCTTCATCGTCATCCTGAATTATCATTTGAAGAATTTGCTACTTCGCGATATATACAGCAACAACTGACAAAATTTGGTGTAAGCTTTAAAGCTGATATTGCAACTACCGGAGTTGTGGCGATAATAGAAGGAAATAATCCCGGAAAAAAAACAATTGCTCTTCGCGCCGATATTGATGCCTTGCCGATTACGGAAACAAACACACATGATTATGTTTCAACTAATCATGGTGTAATGCATGCTTGTGGCCACGATGCCCATACTGCTTCTTTATTAGGTGTAGCTAAAATTTTATCCGCTTTAAAAAATGAATTCGAAGGAACAGTGAAATTAATTTTTCAACCTTCAGAAGAAAAATTACCGGGTGGTGCTGCAGTTATGATTGAAGAAGGTGTGCTGGAAAATCCTAAAGTAGAAAGTATTTTTGCGCAACATGTATTTACTCCATTTGAAGTAGGAACCGTTGCATTTTGTTTTGGCAATATGCTCGCGAGTACCGACGAAATTTATATTACCGTAAAAGGAAAAGGCGGTCATGGAGCCTACCCGCATGAAACCAAAGACCCGGTTGTTATGGCTGCACAAATGCTGGTAGCTTTACAACAAGTGGTTAGCCGTAATATGTCGCCATTTCAACCAACTGTATTAACCTTTGGAAAAGTAATTGCCAACGGCGCTACTAATGTTATTCCCGATGAAGTGAATTTAGCGGGAACATTCAGGGCAATGGATGAAAAAGTTCGCAAACAGGCGCATCAACTCATTCATCAAATTGCAACAAAAACAGTTGAAGCACTAGGTGGTTCAGCAGAAATAAATATTGTTAAAGGATATCCTGTTCTGGTAAATGATGATGCAGTAACTAAACGCAGTTACGACAGAGCGGTGCAATATTTAGGAGCAGATAAAGTAAAAATCACAACCCCAAGAATGGGTGCCGAAGATTTTGCATTTTATTCTCAAAAAGTTCCGGCATGTTTTTACAGGCTGGGAACAGGAAATCCTGAAAAGGGCATAACGTCTAATATTCATACGCCTACATTTAATATCGATGAAGATGCACTAAAAATAGGTATGGGGTTGATGGCATACCACGCAATTAGCGAATTATCCTGATTTCTTTCTCAATTAGTGGATTATTTACTTGAAAAGACTGAACTTTGCGGCTTTAGTTTTTGTAATAATTCTGCTTGGCAACCAATAAAAAACAGCAACTTTTTTCCGGCTCTGATTATGCGATTTTCAGAAGGCTAATGAGTTATGCCGGTCCATTTAAGCGGCAGTTTTATATTTCAACCATTTTAGCAATAACCCTTTCGTTGTTAACACCGCTTAGGCCATTTTTGGTAGGGGTCACAGTTGATACCTATATTTTGGGTAATAATTACAACGGCCTTGTATTAATAACCTTGATTTCACTTTTGGTGTTATTTGCGGAATCAATATGTAAATACTTTTTTTTATTCCTTACCAATTGGTTGGGCCAACATGTAGTGAAAAACTTGCGCGTAAAAGTTTTTAGTCATTTGATTGGTTTGCGGTTAAGCTATTACAATAATACACCGGTTGGTATTTCAACAACAAGAACTATTAACGACCTCGAAACAATCAACTCTGTATTTACTGAAGGTGCCATACAAATAATTGCCGATTTGCTGACAATTGTTTTTGTAATCACTTTTATGTTTATTACGAACTGGCAATTGACGCTTTTGAGTTTGATTAGTTTGCCCATGATTGTTTATGCCACTTATGTCTTTAAAGAAGGTATTAAGTCAACCTTTCAGGAAGTGCGAACTGCGGTAGCAAGATTAAATTCTTTTCTGCAGGAACGTATTACGGGTATGAAAGTAGTACAAATATTTAATGCTGAAGACCAGGAATACGAAAATTTTAAATTGATTAACAAAGACCATCGAGGTGCTCAGGTTAGGTCTGTTTGGTATTATTCCATCTTTTTTCCGGTTGTAGAAATAATTATTGCCTTTGCTACAGCACTCATGGTATGGCGTGGGGCGCATAGTGTTTTACAAGGTCATGCCACATTGGGTGATATAAATGCATTTATTTTATACCTGAGTATTTTATTCAGGCCACTGCGTATGTTGGCAGATAAGTTTAATACTTTACAAATGGGTGTGGTATCAAGCGACAGAATTTTTAAAATACTGGATACTCGCGAACATATCGAAAATACCGGAACGTATGCACCGGATAAAGTAGCCGGTAAAATTGATTTTAAACA
>DAORKJ010000031.1:0-3223 GCA_035439505.1 Chitinophagales bacterium | reverse complement strand
GAGCAGGTAGTGGATGCATCAAAAATGTTAGGCGCACACGAATTTATCATGCGTTTGCCCGGAGGTTATAATTATAATGTAATGGAACGAGGCGCAACGTTGTCATTGGGTCAACGACAGTTAATATCGTTTATTCGTGCATTGGTATTTAATCCTGATATTTTAATTTTAGATGAGGCTACTTCTTCCGTTGATACAGAAACTGAACAGGTAATTCAACATGCAATAGAAAATTTGATTGCAAACAGAACTTCAATCATAATTGCTCACAGGCTGAGCACTATACAGCGAGCCGACCAGATTTTAGTTTTAGATAAAGGCGAAGTAAAAGAAATAGGAACACATACTCAATTACTCGAATTGAATGGTTACTATCGCAAATTGTATGATATGCAATTTGTGAAAGAAATAGTGAATTAAAAACGCACAGTTTAAGGCAAAAAAAAACACCCGCAACTGCGGATGTTTTCCTCATTGAGAAATGTTTTATTAAACAGCTTCAGATAATTCTTTACCTGCTTTGAAACGTACCACATTTTTAGCAGCAATTTTGATTGCTTTACCAGTTTGTGGGTTACGGCCGGTACGAGCAGCACGTTTGCTTACAGAGTAAGTTCCGAAACCTACTAAGGTAACTTTGTCACCTTTTTTTAATGCTTTACGGATTGCAGTCATCATGCTATCTAAGCATGCAGTTGCTTGAGTTTTGGTTAAGCCTGTGTCGGCTGCCATTGCGTCGATTAATTCGCCTTTGTTCATTGTAATTTGTTTTATTAGTTATTAAATAAGTTTTACAGTGCCAAAAATACAGTGTTTACGGGCATTTCAAAATATTAATTCGCTGGAACCCCTGTATTTTCAACACTTTATACACATTGTTAGCCTGAAACCCTCGTATTTGAAGGGTTTTAGCCTGTTTTGGCACCTATTTATAGTAAAAAAGGCAAATAATGAGCAAATATTTTTTTCAGGAAACTTTCCCCCATTGCTTTATTTTCCATTTTTGCTCTGATAAATATTTGCGAAGAAGCATGTTTTCCGGTTTTTCGAGCTGCCCGTCCTCGTTCAAAAGGTCCTCGGCGGACAAGCGGGCTTCACGCATAATGTGTTCATCGGTGGCTATGTTGGCAATTTTAAAATTAGGCGCACCACTTTGTCTAGTGCCCTCAATTTCACCCGGACCACGCAATTGCATATCTACTTCCGAAATCTTAAAACCATCGTTGGTTTGTATCATTGTTTGAATACGTGTTCGTGCATCGTTATTCAATTTATCGCCGGTCATTAAAATACAAAACGACTGATGTGCACCTCTTCCAACACGGCCTCGTAATTGATGTAATTGTGCTAATCCAAATCGTTCTGCATTTTCAATAATCATAACAGTTGCATTGGGAACATTTACACCAACTTCTATCACCGTTGTTGATACCATTATTTGTGTATTGTTGGCAACAAAACGTTGCATCTCAAAATCTTTATCTGCAGGTTTCATTTTACCATGCATAATACTTAAGTGATATTGCGGTCGTGGGAATGCTCTCTCAAATGCTTGAATGCCCTCCATTAAATTATTTAAATCAAGTTTTTCACTTTCTTCAATTAATGGATAAATCACAAAAACTTGTCTGCCTTCTTTTATTTGTTCTTTTAAGAAACCAAACACCTGCAAACGTTCACTTTCTTTTCGATGAACTGTTTTAATTGGTTTTCGGCCTGGAGGTAACTCATCAATTACACTCACATCTAAATCACCATAATACGTCATGGCAAGCGTACGTGGAATTGGTGTAGCAGTCATCACTAAAATATGTGGCGCAATATTATTTTTAGCCCACAATTTGGCACGCTGTTCAACACCAAAACGATGTTGTTCATCTATAACTACACAACCCAGATTATTAAATTTAACGGTATCCTCAATTAATGCATGTGTGCCAATTAAAATTGGAATTTCACCTTTTTCCAAATCAGCAAAAATAATTTTTCGTTGTTTACCTTTTACACTTCCTGTTAATAATTCAACACGAATATTGAGTGGTGCTAATAATTCTTTTATTCCGGCATAATGCTGCTGTGCTAAAATTTCAGTTGGTGCCATCAAACAACTCTGGAAATTATTGTCAATGGCCATTAACATAGTTAATAACGCAACTACTGTTTTGCCACTGCCAACATCACCTTGCAAAAGTCTGTTCATTTGACGGCCACTGAGTACGTCTTTTCTTATTTCTTTTAATACTCGTTTTTGTGCTTCTGTTAGTTGAAATGGTAAATGATTATTAAAAAAATTGGTAAAATGGTGTTCTATGTTTTTTAAAATAAAACCAATGCTGGTGCTGTGTCGGTATTGTTTTACCCGTAATAATTTAATTTGATCAATAAATAATTCTTCAAATTTTAATCTGCGTATGGCATGTTGTAAATGTGCATCCGAATCAGGGTAGTGAATTTGTTTATACGCTTCAAACCTGTTTATTAATTTATATTTATCAGTGATAGGCTGAGGTAAAATTTCAAACAATTCTTTTTCATCCAGATTGTCGATTAAGTAGCGCGTGTATCTTGCAATAGCTTTACTATTAATACCCCTGGCTTTTAATTTTTCTGTGCCTGGATACATAGGTTGAATTTTACCACTTAGCTGAAATTCACTGGTGGCAGCATCTTCAATTTCGGGGTGGGTGATATTTAAATTGCCATTAAAGAAATACGGTTTTCCAAATACTAAATATTGTGTTTCCGGTTTAAGCGTTTTTTGTAACCAGCTGATACTGTTAAACCAAACTAATTCAATAGAGCCGGTGCCATCATCTAAAGTAGCAACTAAACGTTTTGCTCGTTTTAATCCTATAACATGAATGTTTTTTAGTCGCCCCTTTAATTGTACATCTTTAACTTCTTCTAATTTGGTGGCGAGCTCTAATGCTTGTTTAACCGTTTTAAAATCGGTACGGTCGATGTAGCGGTAAGGGAAAAATTGAATTAAGTCCAGACAATTATCCAGATTTAATTCTTTCCGAAGTTGTTCGGCACGAGCTTCTCCAACTCCTTTCAGATAAATAAGTGGGGTTTGTAAACTCAGTATCGCCACAGGGTAAAGATAATTAGCAAATTAGTTAATTAGCAAATTAGCAAATGGGATGGTATTGGATATTAATATTAATGTGGTAATTCAAGCACGCTAAGTTGTTAAACCAGGTTCACGCGGAAAAAGGGAAAA
>DAORKJ010000030.1:27512-37497 GCA_035439505.1 Chitinophagales bacterium | reverse complement strand
GATGCCAGCACAGGTACAACAACTGTTACCTTAAAACATCAGCCGGATATTAAAGACGGCAATATCTTAACAGGGGATACTGATGTGGAAGTAATTTTTGTTACTGAAGTTGAATAACACTTACTTATTGTATTTTTTACAATATGTACCAAAAGCTGAATGAATAGGGGTTAATATATAGCGTGATCCGTAAACGGATTGCGCTATTTTATTGCATATAATCCGCAGTAAAGTACAACACGCCACCCATCAGGGTCTTCGAATGTTACACTGTTGTTGAGCCAATAAGGATTTTCCGGAGCAACAGGGTCATATCCCAAATTACTAATTTGCTTCTGTGTTTGTTGCCATTCAATTTCAGTGGCAAAATAAAAAACTAATAAATTTTCATTTCCGGGTGGATTAGTCTGCGTGTGTGCAGCATGAACAGTGAATTCCAAATGATAGGATAAATGTTCATCTCCGATCATCACACCATCATAACCAGCATGATTTTTAAATTCACCAATTATTTTAAGCCCTAAACCCTTGGTGTAAAATTCAATTACTTTTTCCAATTGTTGAGTAGGTCGAGCAACACGTAATTGTTTAGCTAGAAATGACATGTTTAATGTTATTATAAATCAACCGTATCACCTAAACGGGGAATAAATACATTTTGATATCCTGAGGCTTCGAGGTGTTCTTTAAATCCTGTTAATGCATTTTTATCGCCATGTACAAGCATCATTTTACGCAATTTTGATTTTTCCTGTGTGCGTAAATAATCAATCATTTCACGATAATCGCCATGTGCAGAAAATGAACTCATAATTTCCACTTTGGCATTTACCTGTTTGTATTCGCCAAACAATCTGATAGTTTCTGCACCATTGCGCAATTGGCCTCCGGGTGTATTATCGGCACAATAACCTACAATTAAAATGGTATTTGCCGGATTTTCAATCGCATTATAAACATGGTGTTTAACACGACCTGCATTAATCATACCTGCAGCGCTTATTACAATACATCCCTTTTTTGCGTTGATACTCTTCGATTCATCTACGGATCGCGTGTATCTCAAATTATCGAAACCAAATGGGTTAGCATCATGTTGCATGTAGGCTAAAATATCTTTATCAAAACATTCAGGATGCATTTCGAAAACGCGAGTTGCATTCACTGCCAAAGGTGAATCCACATAAACCGGAACATTAGGTAATAAATTTTCTTTTACCAATTGATCCAGCATGTAAACAATTTCCTGTGTGCGACCAACACTAAATGCAGGGATAATTAATTTTCCTTTTTGTTCAACACAGGTTTGTTTTATAATATGTAAAAAATGATTTTTTTCTTCCGGTGAATCTTCATGTAATCTGTCGCCATAAGTAGCTTCACAAATTAAAAAGTCGCAAGCCGGCATTGGTTCCGGGTCGCGTAAAATTGGGCGATTAGGGCGACCGATATCTGCAGTAAATCCAAAAATAAAATCTTTCAAACCTTGTCTGCGAATTTTCATCGTAACACTGGCGCTACCTAAAATATGTCCTGAATCTTTAAATACCACATCAACATCAGGATGAATACCGAACCACTGGTTATATCCAACGGTGCGAAATAATTCCATGGTTAATGCTACATCTTCCGGAGAATACAAAGGTTCATCTTCATTATCTTCTTTTCTGCGTTTATTGGTAAATGCACTTTCACGTTCCTGAATATGTGCGCTGTCTAGTAATAAGATGGCAGTTAAATCACGCGTTGCATGTGTAGCATAAATTCTACCCCTGAAACCATCTTTCACTAATTTGGGTAAACGACCACAATGGTCGATATGTGCATGCGATAAAACTACGATATCAATTTCTGCAGGATTAAATAAAAATTTCTCATTAAAATTTTCGTATCCTGCTTCGGCCCCCTGATATAAACCACAATCCAATAATATTTTAGTCCCATTGTCGAGGGTTAATAAATGAGAACTACCTGTAACAGTGCCAGCCGCACCACAAAATTTTAATTTCATACCTAAGTCTTTAGCGCAACTAAGGTAATATTATTTTGAGGATATCATACATGTTGTTTTTCACCTGTTGTGATGGGCTTAAAAAAACGAGGCCCGTTGTTATTCACAATCGGGCCCCTGCTTACCATCCTTACGGATTATTGTTTTGTGAACAGTTTAGTAGCATGCTGTTGCCCTTGAACAATATTGCAATAATATACTCCGGCTGCAAGGTTGTTGAGTTGTAAGTTTATCATGTTTTCGCCGGATGGTAAATTCGCATAGGATTGATGTACAACATTTTTACCTGCACTGTCGGTAATACTAATAGTTACAGGCGTTTGCTCACTCACCTCAAATAATACTGTTAACCGGTCTGATACCGGATTATGCGAAAGTGAAAAGGAAATATTATTTGTCGTATTATTTATGCTGACAATATCTTCCGGGCACGCACCTTCAAACATGGTGTAAAAATGATTCGCAGATAAACTTCCACAATAATCGATTATACCGGAAGGCCACTCAACAATTAATGAATCTATTGATGCGGCATCTCCTAATCCAAATTCGGCTTGCAGTGACAGCATACTATTAAATGAATTTTGTGCTGATAATTCACGCATCTGCCATATTGTTTCACCATGGATGTTTGCTTTAATTCTTACTATTGCTCCAATTCCAGAAAAATTAGAACCGGCAATTAAAGTTGCACCCACTCCTTTGAGTTCAATATTTATCCATTTATTACCATTTTCGGATGCTGAATTAATAAATAATTTTTTACCGGGATTAGTTGCAGAAACAAACAAATCTACATCTCCATCTTTGTCGTAATCGCCTGTTGTTGCGCCATAATGTGATGCATAAAAATCAGTTATAGGTTCAGATGTTATTCCGGTAAAAACACCATCATTATTTTCATAATACCTGCAATAAGCTGGTCCGTCTTTGGTGACAAAACAATCTAAATCGCCATCGTTATCAAAATCTTCCCAAACCGAGCCTAATGACAGGCCAATATCACTCACTATAGGTCCCACTTCTGCTGCTGTCATTTTAATAAATGTACCGGCATCATTTCTATATAAATTATTAGGCATTCCAAGTCCCAATGAAACTCCCAAATAATTTGTCAAATAAGCATCTAAATCACC
Organism: Chitinophagales bacterium; assembly: GCA_035439505.1. Classification (GTDB taxonomy): domain Bacteria; phylum Bacteroidota; class Bacteroidia; order Chitinophagales; family BACL12; genus UBA7236. The sequence goes on along the minus strand of DAORKJ010000030.1, from coordinate 34,350 downwards.
ATCATTATCATAATCAATCCAATTCCAGATTTGACCATCAACTAAATCGGTACCAATTGGTGCTTCGGTAATCCGTGTAAAATAATTTGCAATACCAGTTTCTTTAAATTGATTTTTATAGAGATAATCAACAGCAACAGTTCCATTTGCCGGACCGGAGCCAATAAAACAATCTACATCACCATCATGGTCGTAATCGCTCCATGAAGGAATTGTATACGGTGCTGTTCCCTGACAAATAATTGAAGTATCGATTCGGATAAATGACCCTGTTCCGTTATTGGAGAGTAATTTATTGCCATCAGTAATTCCTGCAAAACCAAAAGGTGCAGCAATTACGATATCGGTGTAGGCATTATTATCATAATCGCCAAATGCTATTCCCCACCCTTTTAATGCAAGGCTATCGTTGAGTATGCCCTCAGTTACTTTAGTAAATGTTCCATCACCGTTATTTTTATGCATAGATGAACCGCGAGTATTTCCTCCCGAAACAAATACATCGATATCGCCATCATTATCAAAATCGGACCAGGTGTTGCCAAATCCGGCATCAGTTCTCAAACCGCTTGTAGTAATTTTTTCAAAGCCACCGAGGCCATTATTTCTGAATAAACCACCTCTCACCCAAAACAAGTCGAGCCAACCATCATTGTCATAATCAACAAAAGAGCAACCGTTATAAGCACCATTCGCCGCTCCGGGTGCATTTACTAAATCATCTGTTTCACTTTCGAAAACAGTAAATAATTGTGCCTGCATCAGTTGCATAGGCAGCAACAAAAGCAAAAAGTAAAGTAATTTTTTCATACATCACAAATTTTGCTCAAAATTGTGCTGCACTAGCGGTTAAAAGGTTCTATCCTATCGGATTTGACCTCTTTTTTATCCGGTTGCTTTTGTAGTAGCTTGTTTGCGATAGGAAGATGGTGACAAACCGGTCATTTTTTTAAATGCTGCATTAAATGTGGCCTTATTGTTAAATCCACAATCAAAAGCAATAGCTAAAATTTTATCGCCATAATTTGGATCTGCTAATAATTGTTTGGCCGCTTCAATCCGGAATTCCATGATAAAATCACTCCAGGTTTGACCGCAAAGTTCATTGATTACCTGAGACAGATGATGCGTAGACACTTCCAGCTTGACAGCAAGGTCCTGAATTTTTAAGGTGTTATCGCAGTACCATTTTTCTGTATGCATTAATTCAAGTAACCTTGTTTTGAGTGCCAAAGCAGTTTCTGCTTTTAATGAGGAGTTTTTATACTTTTTATACCCAGACTCAGATGTGGTAAGCGTGTAAATTGGTGTTGGTGGAACCGGCTCTGATACAGCTGTATCGTGCATCACAATTCGGTCAGAAAACAACGATGGTTGCCGAAAGCCGTAATAACCTACAAGATAAATAAAAGCAGTCATTATAACAGAAATAGCATAATCATATTCAATTTTTAACCATCCCACAAAAACCAGTACCCAATAACTAATTGTTCCAATACTAAAAATCACAAAAAATATCCATGTATTACGCAACCATTTAAATGTGGTTATTTCTTCAGGAATGGCAAATGTGGTAATGGTTTTTTTGTTGTGCTGAACTAATTGGTACATAAGTATTGCATACACACTTAAACTAACACATTGACCTATTATAAAAATTACGTTAATGTCGTTTAAATATGGCATAAGTGGTTTAAAAAAATATTCCCTTAACCATTCAGGTTTGTTAAATATTTCTCGAATAATAAATGGAATTTTAAATAAGCAATGTAATACAAAAGGGAAAAGATGCCATTTGAGTTTAAATTGCTGTTTATTTTCATTTAACGTAACGAGATAATAATACAATAGCGGCCCGTATAAATAAGGAATGGGATCAACCCAATTATTTGACCAGGTAAAAACATAAGCATATCCGGTCCAGTATAGCACATAATACACCATACTGATTGCGAAAAGCAACATGATTAAAGCCAAAATATTATTGGCGTGAATATTCCCGCGTTTATGAAAAAAGAGTAACCCTGCTATAACAAATCCATGTACAGCTGCCAGCAAAAAAATAATAGTCCAAGTGTCGAACGAAGCTTGTCCGGTCATGTTATTGAATTAGGTTACCCAAAAACCCGCAGCATGTAAGCAATACAAATCTAAACAAAATAACAGGCATGTGAAATGCTGAGGTTGTTTTTACAGAAGTATTACAAAACCTGTAACTTAGGAATTTGTATTTTTCCCACTTACTTCAAGATATTTAGCTTCCATAAAATCGTGGATTTGTTGTTTTAGTGCAGGAAGATCTGCTTCGGTTAAACCTGCCACTTCAAACGGTGGATATTGGTATATATCGATAATCCCCGGCCGCATTAAAGGTAATTTGTTCGGCATCAAATTATCGGTATTGTAATACACCATTGGCAAAATTGGTGTTTGTGTTTGAATGGCAATACTAAATGCGCCATCTTTAAATGGTATTAAAGGGTCATTTTCCGTTTTATTTCTGGTGCCTTCGGGGAAAATAAAAATATTGTCTCCTTCTGAAAGGTATTTTTTAAGTCTGTCCACACTTTTTCTCCTATCCTCTCTGCTCGATCTATCTACATTTACAGTAGTCACTTTGAAAATAGAACTTAATAATGGAATTTTTAATAATTCTTTTTTTGCTAGATAACGCACTTTGCCTCCCCAGGAATAGGCCGCAACCGGTGCATCTAGATTAGACCTGTGATTAGCAATTAATACATACGTTCTTTTTTTATCGATGCGTTTATCGGTGTGAAAACGGTAAATTATTCCGCAAAAAGCCATCAATCCAAACGAGATTATTCTGCATAAGGTCATTACATAAATTAATGCCTTATCCTTAAAAATGGCAGAAAAAATAAAAAAGAATGGCAATGTTATAATTACAAGTGAAACAAAAATAATTGCCGTATAAATGGTATACAGGAGTTTTAAAAAATTGATTATGGGCCGCATGACCCTGCAAGATAAACAGTACTGTTAAAAATACAAAGCGAAATTACCGGCAATTTATAAATCCATCACTAAGCAGCCTTGTATGTGTATAAATTTCTTTTTCTAATTCAACAATGGTGTGATAAACAAACGATAATTTTGAAGCATGTATGCCATCGTAGATATAGAAACAACGGGAACCAATGCTACTTATAATTGCATTACCGAGGTGGCTATATATGTGCATGACGGCGATAAAATAGTGGACGAATGGCATTCACTGATAAATCCTAAGCGTGAAATTCCTCCATTTATAATTCAAATGACCGGGATTACCAACGAAATGGTAGCCGATGCCCCAGAGTTTACTGACGTTGCAGAGGAAATTTACACCATGTTGCACGATAAAATATTTGTTGCGCACAATGCAGGGTTTGACTACGGATTTATCAAGTCGCATTTACTGGAAAATGGATACGAATTAAAAAGTAAAAAACTATGCACTGTTCGTTTGAGCAGGAAAATATTTCCCGGGTTTAAAAGTTATAGTTTAGGGAGATTATGTGAATCGCTTGGCGTGCAAATTGAAAACCGACATCGCGCTGCAGGAGATGCTTTAGCAACTGCTAAAATTTTTGGGATGCTGATACAAAAAGATACCGGCAACCACATTTTAACTGCATTAAAAAGAAACAGTAAGGAACAATTGCTGCCACCTAATATGGAAAGGACTGCACTTGAACAATTACCTGAAGCTTGTGGCGTTTATTATTTTCATGATGCTGCAGGCAAAATTATTTACGTAGGCAAGGCTATTAATATTAAAAGTCGCATTTTCGGGCATTTTACTTATGCCGATTATCACGGCAAAGAAAATGATTTACGCAATTCAGTATTTGATATTACTTACACATTAACCGGCAACGAATTAATTGCCTTATTACTGGAAAGTGAAGAGATAAAACGGAAATTTCCCAAATTTAATAATGCGCAAAAACAATGGGACCGCAATTATTGTATTTTTAAATACATTGATCAAAGGGGATATATCCATATGGCTATAGAACGCTATAATGTTAAAAAGGAAGTCCTGAAAGTTTTTGCCGATTTTTTAAGTGCACGCAATTATTTAAATGAAAAAATGCATGCCTTTCAATTATGCGGGAAATATTGCCATCTCCAAAAAGTAAAAAAAGCATGTTATAATCATGAACTTGGAATTTGTTTAGGCGCTTGCGTAGAAAAAGAAAGTCCCGAATCTTATAACGAAAGGGCAGAAAATGCCATTGCTGCATTTCGCGATGAAACCGATACCTATTTTATTGTAGGAAAAGGTCGGGTTGAAAACGAAAAAAGTGTGATTTTTATCGACAAAGGCCATTATTTGGGTTTTGGTTTTTTTGATGCGGACTGGTATAATGGCGACCCTGAAGTGTTAATAGATGTAATAAAATGGCGACCTGACACGCCGGATGTTCAGCGTATCTTAAGCGGCTACATCAGCCGTCACGCTGTAACTCAGGGATTAACCATCATCCCGAAAGTCTGAATTTACCCAATTTTTGCCTGTCACATTTTTGATGATTTATTACATGTTTTAAGGCTTTTTTCCCGTAAATTTGCATTTTTATACCACTACTCAATCAAAGAGATGACCATAACACTAGCAGTGACAGAGGTAAGCAAGGCTTCTTTCATCACTATTTTGATAAAAAACCAGGCTGACTTGTCGCATGAGATGCTGCAACCTTATCAAAAAATCTTATCACAAAAGTTAGAAGATAAGGACAATGGAATTACCATATTTTATGAGGCTGATCGCATTATTGCTGTTGTGGCTTTAAAAGTGAATAACAATGTTGAAACAGGAATAGCCCACGAAGAAGCTCGTGTTCGCGGAGGTAATATTTGTAAACGTATTAATTATGAAAAGTCGTCTAATGCAGTTGTTGTGAGAGGAAGTGATAGTGTTTCAAAAGGAGAATTACTGGCATTTACAGAAGGAATTGCACTAGCTAACTATCAATTTCTAAAATACAAATCTGACAAAAAACAAAACGCATTAAGTAATGTAGCGTTAATGGATGCCGCTATTACACCTGCTGAAATAGAAGAATTAAATAATATCATTACTGCTAACCAAATTGCCCGCGATTTAGGGAATGAACCCGTTGTTTCACTAAATGCCGTTGACCTTGGTGATTTTATCGTAAAAATGAGTCACGATATTGGATTTAAAGCTGATATTTTAAATAAAAGTCAGATTGAAGCTTTACGTATGGGTGGCTTGTTAGGCGTAAATGCAGGAAGCTCAGTACCTCCTACTTTTTCCATTTTGGAGTACAAGCCCGAAAATGCTAAAAACGTTAAGCCATTGATATTTGTAGGCAAAGGCGTAACCTACGATACAGGAGGATACAGCATCAAAACCGGACCTGGAATGCCGGGAATGAAAATGGATATGTCGGGTGCGGCTGCAGTTGTGGGAACATTTTATGCAATCGTAAAAAACAAACTCCCTGTATATTGTATCGGGTTAATTCCTGCTACAGATAACAGGATAAATTCAAATGCTTTAGTTCCTGATGATATTATTACCATGCACAGTGGAACTACAGTAGAAGTGCTCAACACAGATGCTGAAGGACGTTTAATATTAGGTGATGCGTTGAGTTACGCGAAAAAATTTCAACCTGAATTGGTTATCGACCTGGCTACTCTAACTGGTGCTGCTGCTGCGATAACCGGCTCTTTAGGTGGTGCATTGATGGGCACAGATACCAAATATCGACCTACCCTTATGGCATGTGGCAACGAAACTTATGAGCGCTTATGGGAAATCCCATACTGGCGCGAATATGCCGACATGCTAAAAAGTGATATCGCCGATTTAAAAAACATTGGTGGTGCCGTAGGCGGAAGTGCTACAGCAGGCAAGTTCCTCGAACATTTTACTGATTATCCTTGGTTACATCTCGATATTGCAGGTCCAGCCATCTTAAAGGATGATGAGCCTTACAAATTGAAAGGTGCTAGCGGCGTTGGAGTGCGGTTATTATACGCTTTCACCAAAAAATTTGCAGAACTCAGTTAATCAGCATATTTATTCATCTTCCAATTCATCGTATTCGACATTTTTTTTGCGATTAGCTTTGTTGCGCTCGCTTTTGTTTAAAATGTTAAATACAACTCCACCTTCAGTATAAAAACGGTTGGTATAATTGTCTTCAGGGTTGATATAAATCTGATATAAGGGATTTAATTCAAAGCCTATTCTCCTGTTATAAAAGTAAGATACACCGGGACCAAATGAAATACTGGTATGGTCGGTAATAGTCTTATTATCAGCAAAAACCGTGGTTCTGTCAACACCAACTTCAAAATTGCCAATGATAAACCAATGGTCATTTATTGGATAGTAGGCCTTTACCTGGGGCGTAAATTTTAATGCAGATGTGTAGTTGGTGTCATACGAAATGGAATAGTTCATTTGAAACCCCACCGACAAATAATCTGTCACAAAATAGCCCAGTCTCGGTGTAATGGTAAGCTTATACAAGTTATAATCGCCCTTGTCAGACTGACTGTAAGAACCACCTCCCCCTGTCCGGAAAGTCCCCTTTCCTGTTGGATAGCGCTGTGCCAATAGGGCGATTGGCAGCAGCATGGTGATTAAAAATAGTGTTTTCTTCATGGTTTGGGTATTTTTAAATCGAGTATAAATATATTCAGATTTATGCTGAATTTGATAACTGAGCAGCAATATATTGGCTTAGAAGATCAATGGCCACATGATTATCGCCGCCTACAGGAACAATAATATCGGCAAACCTTTTTGAAGGTTCAATAAATTGTTCATGCATAGGGCGCACCGTATTTA
>DAORKJ010000030.1:26227-27412 GCA_035439505.1 Chitinophagales bacterium | reverse complement strand
ACACTTTTTGGCGACAAACTATTGATGAGTTTATTTACAAATGTAGTTTTACCTGAACCGGAACCTCCTCCTATACCTATTACAATCATGTAGTGTTTTTTTATTGATGTTCAATTTTTGTTATCATCGGATTCATTACCTTAAAGTATAAAGGTGGTATAAGTGATAATAATATCATTGCCGGATAACCTGCCGGTAATTGTGGCGCCGCATCTGTGTGTCGTAAAATTTGATATTTGCGCGAAGCCATATAATGATGGTCTGAATGTCTTGTTAACTCATACAATACCACTCTGCCAATTACGTGATTTGAGTTCCAGGAATGCCATGGTTGCACACGTTCATATAAACCTGAAGCTGCTTTTTTACGGCGCAAACCGTAATGTTCAATATAATTTACTGCTTCCAGTAATAAAATTCCTATAAAGGCAGCAGGTATAAAAATAAACATGGTAGTTAACCCAAAAAACCAGGCATTAAGAATTAAAAACAACACTTGAACAACTTGAAAAATAAGTAACTCATTTTGCCAACTCAAAAATGGACGACTTGCATTTTTTAATTCCGTTAACTGAATATGCCAGGCTGATGCAATTGTTCCTGTTATTGTCCTGAAATAAAAAAAATACAACGGTTCATTTAGCCTTGCGGATGAAGGGTCCTGAGTTGTAGAAACATTTTTGTGATGGCCTTTATTATGCTCAATAATAAAATGCATATACAAAGAAGTAAGCAATAACATTTTTGCTAAAAACTGTTCTGACTTTGATTTTCGATGCCCTAATTCATGTGCAACATTAATTCCTATTACACCACAGCACGTACCCATACTTAAAATTAAACCTACTAATTCATAACCCTGCAAAGGTGTATAAGTTACTGTGTATAAAAAATAATAGAGCATGGCATATTGAACAGGAACATGTAAATATAAAATCCAGTCGTACACTTTATCCTTTTTCACAAGTTCTTCTTCAACAGCTGATAAATTCTTATTGTTGACAGGAATTAATAATTCTAAAAACGGCAATAAAACAAATGCATAAACAGGCGTAATAAACGAGTAGATGCCGCCGAAATATATCGACAGTCCGGTTGCCAAGGGAATAGTATAACCTGCAAAATATTTTATTACACGTTTCGCATGCATAGGTCAAAAATAAGGGAATTTTATTGGATGTGAAA
>DAORKJ010000030.1:0-26127 GCA_035439505.1 Chitinophagales bacterium | reverse complement strand
GAAGCGCAGCAATTAGTCGATGATTGGATTGCTAAAGGTATTGCGCACGACGATTGGGTTATAAGCCTGCAAAATTGGTATAATCAAAATAAAACAGTTAGTTTGCAAAACGAACTATTTTCGTTTGTAAACGATTGTTTGTCTTAATGGCACTATTTTCCTTCGAAAAAATAAATACAGGCGATAACCGACCAAGGTTACAACCAAAGGAAGAGCAGCAATTGCTTTACCTGAGTGTTTATATACCTATGGTATTTGTAATCCTCATGTGGATTGTCAAACTATTTGAAGTAGTTACCGAAATCGATTTAGGTGTATTTGGCATTTTACCACAACATTTAATAGGATTAAGGGGAATTTTATTCTCTCCTTTTTTACATGCCGACTGGGAGCATTTACTTTCTAATACTGTTCCATTTTTTATTTTATCATTCCTGATGATTTTTAACTATCGGAAAGTAGCTTATAAATCGTTTTTGTTTATTTATTTATTTGGTGGTTTATTGTTATGGATAACAGGTCGTGAAAATTATCATATTGGTGCTTCCGGATTAATTTACGGCATGGCATTTTTTATATTTTTTAGTGGTGTTTTTCGTAAAAACATTCAATCTATTGCACTTTCATTATTTGTTGTGTTTTTATATGGCAGTATTGTCTGGGGAGTGCTTCCGGTTGATTTAACTATCTCGTGGGAAGGACATTTAATGGGTGCTATTTGCGGCGGAATAAGTGCATTTTATTTTCGTAATGTGGATTTACCTGCTCCGGTTATTTTAGAAGACGAGCCGGACGATGAGCTTAGTGAAGAAGCCCTTTCAGCAAATAAAGAAAAGATTCACATCCATTACGAAATTATAGATAAAGTAACCGATAAACCATGAATCGCGAGGTGATAATTACCGGTGACGGCTCTCCTACTCTTTTCGTACCCGAATTAAATGAACATTACCATTCTATTCATGGCGCGCTAAATGAATCATTACATGTGTTTATTCAAAATGGATTAATTCATCAATTAACCATTCATCAACATATTCATTTATTGGAAATCGGATTAGGCACTGCAAGTAATTTATTGCTGACGATTAATGCAATGAATAATTCACCAATCAAAGTTCATTATGAAGCACTCGAACCGTTCCCAATTCAACCTGGAATAGTAGCACAACTTACAGATTTGTATGCGCAACAATTTTCAACATCTGCTACATTATTTCAATCTATACATCAGCAACCAGCAAATATTGCCCTCCAAATAAATCCACAATTTAAATTTACTCGAATTGAAGAAAAACTGGAAAATGCGATTTTATTACCCCAATACAATTTAGTGTATTTCGATGCATTTGGCCCCAGAGCACAACCGGAAATGTGGGATAAAAGTAATTTTGAAAAAATATATGCTGCCATGGAACAAGATGGCACTTTAGTTACTTATTGCGCGAAAGGAGAAGTGCGCAGAAATCTACAAGCAGTTGGGTTCCTGGTAGAACGCCTCCCAGGCCCTCCGGGAAAACGCGAAATGCTACGCGCTATCAAAAAGTAATTTAATTTTACATCGTGGTTGACTTTCTTATAGTAGGTGGTGGAATTGCCGGTATAAATGTTGCCTGGCAACTACATCAGCGTGGTGCCGGTTTTCATTTAATTGATACTTGTCAGTATAATAGTGCTACATCTATTGCAGCAGGTTTAATTAATCCTGTAACCGGCAGGAAATTTTCCACCCAATGGAATATCGATGAGTTAATTCCTTTAGCTGAAAAAACTTATTCGGAAATTGGTAGTTTTTTAAACAGTGATTTTTTGTTCAAAAAAAGTATTTTTAAAATTCATAAAAACGAATCGGTAGTTGAAGATTGGCTTAAAATTAAATCTGCACAACCCGTTTCCGCTTATATCAATGCCTTTCCTGATTCAACATCGTATGCCAAATATCTCGATTTCAGATTTGGTGCAATTGGTGTGTATCCTGCCTTTCATTTAAATATGGTGGTATTGCAGCAACAGTTTTATGCGGCGTTTTCGAATTGTATTTTGCAAGAGCAATTAGTATATGATACCTTAAAAATTGAACCAAATGGTATTAATTACAAAGGCAATATTTATCGCAACGTTATTTTTTGTGATGGCGTAGCCGCACAAAAAAATCCTTGGTTTAATTTTATATCATTTAAGCCTGCAAAGGGCGAATGTTTAATAATTGAAGTGCCTAATATGCAATTGCATGAAATCATCATGAAAGGCGTTATTCTTGTTCCAATTGGCAACAACACCTATTGGGTTGGTGCCACAAATACCTGGAACGACCTATCCAACGAACCTACACAGGCTGCTTTTGAGGAACTTGATAACGGTTTAAAAGAGCTTTTAAAAATTCCATACCAGGTTGTTGCTCACAAAGCTGCTGTGCGGCCAACAATAAAAGACCGGACACCAGTGGTAGGTCGACATCCCGCAATTGAAAATATGTATACGCTAAATGGCTTAGGTACTAAAGGAACTTCGTTAGCACCGTATTATGCAAAACAATTAATTGACCACATCTTAACAGGCACCCCAATCAATCACGAAGTTCGCGTTAACAGATTTTAATGAACCTAATTCTTCATTAATTTTGTGTATCAACCATACTACTCTATTTTTACCTTTCAAACATTTAGGATGACAAAAATATTCGTTAGTGGCCTATTGCTGCTCGTATCTACTTTTTTAAAGGCTCAAAGTCCCGAGTTAAATTGTTATATGCCAGACCCTGACGCAACAATCCGGTCGCATAATGTCGATTTTAAAAAGTTAGACCTCGATATAAAATTTACTCCGGAAGATGGGAAATTGGAAGGTGTAGCAGTCTATTTATTTAATGCCCTACAGGTAAAAGTTGATTCTGTTTTTTTAGATGGTCCTGGAATTACTATTCAGAACATCACACTCAATAAACAGGCAACACGTTTCAAAACTGACAGTGCAGGAACAACCGTATTTTTTAATCCGCCATTAGTCCGCAATCAGGATTATATGTTACAAATTCAATATGACGCTACACCAAAACGTGGTATTTATTTTGTGGGATGGAACAATTCGAAAACTGATGACCCAAATGACCCGACCATAATTCGCAAACAAATTTGGACTCAAGGACAAGGTGTAGATAACAGACATTGGATTCCTTCGTATGATGGATTAAATGATAAATTAATTACGGCATTAAATATTACATTCGATAAAAATTATACGGTAGTTTCCAATGGTGCATTAAAAAATGTAATTGAAAATTCAGATGGCACTAAAACTTGGAAATACGAAATGCCGCACCCGCATGCATTATATTTAGTTATGCTGGCTATTGGAAAGTATGAGTATATGGATTACACTTCTAAAAATGGAATGATTTCGCGACAATATTATTATCCGGGGACAAAACATTATGCTGAACAAACATATCAGTATTCTGCAGAAATGATGGACTTTTTGGTAGATGAAACTGGCATTACCTATCCATGGACGACTTATGCAAATGTTCCTGTTCAGGAATTTTTATACGGGGCGATGGAAAATACCACTGCTACCATTTTTTCCGATTTCTTTTATCAGGATCAAAGAGCTTTTCCGGATAAAAATTATGTAGATATCAATGCACATGAATTAACGCATCAATGGTTCGGCGATTATATTACTGCATGGAGCGGCTCCAGTCATTGGTTGCAGGAAAGTTTTGCCACTTATTATGCTAAAAAATTCAGACAAAAAATCAGTGGCGATGATTATTATCACTGGAAACGTCGTGAAGAAATGAATACTGCTTTTGATGCCGACTCGAAAAACAATTTACCTGTAGGCCATTCAGGTGCAGGCTCTCAAAGGGTTTACCAAAAAGGCAGTATTGTAGTTGACATGTTGCGATATGTGGTTGGAGACGAACAATTTAAAATTGCCATCAAAGATTTTTTAGCTCGTTATCCTTATGACAACGTAGAATCAAATGATTTTGAAATGCAATTTATGCGTTCATTGGGAATAAATGTAGAATGGTTTTTTGATGAATGGATTTATAGAGGAGGGTTCCCTGTGTATAATGTACAATATCAAAAGAATGCAGATTTTACAAAAATCACCATCCAACAACAACAAATACAAAATGGCACTATCCATTTATTTAAAATGCCTATACATGTGCAGGTGCATTATTTGGATGGTAGTTTTACCGATGATGTAATTTGGGTGGAAAATACGTCAACAGAAGTAAACATTCCCAATGCAGATAAAAAAGAAGTTGCGTTTGTATTATTCGATCCTAATTCGATGATTTATGCAAAAGTGAATTTCCCGAAAACCTATACTGAATTAAAATATCAGGCCTTTAATGCGCCCAATATGATGGACAGATACGATGCTATTGTTTTGATGCGTGATTTAGGTTTAGCATTAAAACGAGAAGATTTAATTACCATTTACAACAAAGAAAATTTTTATGGTATTAAATCAGAAATTATTAGTCAGCTGGCAAATGATGATAATAAATCAAGTTTAGCTTTATTAAAAACAGCGTTAACCGATAAAGACCCTTTAGTACGTCGTGCTGTAATTTCCAATATTCAAACCTTACCAAAATCATTAGAAAAATTAACAACGGCTTTATTGGCTGATAATAATTATACCAATATTGAAATTGCATTAACTCGTTTAAGCACGCTGAATCCCGATAAAATCAATAAATATTTGGAAGTAACAGCCAATGAAAAAGGTGCAACAAATAATATTCGCATTACATGGTTAGAAATTGCCAATCGCACAAACAATAATCAGTACATCAATGAATTAGTTAATTACAGCAGCAGTGGTTACGAATTCAGAACACGCAATGCAGCTATGGGAGCATTAGTAAACCTGAATTATTGCGACCAGGCGGTTGTGGTTAACTTGTATAATGCTTTACTTTCGAGCAATCACAGACTTTCAACGCCAGCCCGTAACGCATTAACCAAATTAAAGGTAACTCCTGAGTATAATAAGCTGATTAAGGATTATTACAACTCCAAAACCTGGAGCGATTGGGAACAGCGTAAAATTGGAACCATTAAGGACTAAAAAGTGTTTCAAATTTTGTGACATAGTTCACCTGTCCCTTTGGGGCTGGTGTTTTGGAGATTATTAACACTAAATCCACACGTTATCAACACGTGCCAATAAAAATGTACACAAGAGGTGGATATCGCATTTATACAACCACTCAAATTTGCTAAAACCCAATAAAATCAAGCCTTTCATTTTTCGACTATGTACTGTACATGTATGTGGATACAGTAGTTGTACAACATAAATCGCTAATAATCAGCAAGTAGTGTGCATTAGATTATTATAGCGCATTATTTATATCTGCGAAGTTTGTATAGGTCAAGTTTTAGCCTGAGTAAGTATGACAGGCAAAAAACAAAAAACTGACCCGGTTCACGTATGAATGAAGAAAAGAAGTCTGAAAACAGAGGGAGAGGTCTGTACCTAATCCTCATCTTTCTGCTGCTCGGCCTAAATGGCTGGCTTTTCTATAATGCCTTTCAAAATAAGGAGGACAGGAAGAAAAGCGCTGCACAGATTGAAGAAGCCCGCATCCTTTACAGCCAGTTGGAGGTCCAATACAGTCAGGCCAAACAACAATTACAAGATCAAGTTGGTGATTTCAGCCAAAAGGACTCGTTGATTGCTGTTTATGAAGCCGAATTGGATGCCAAACGCAATGAGATTGCTACCTTACTTAAAACATGTAATTTCTTTAATGGAGGTGTAACTACCAACCAAAAGAAATTAGACGAAGTGAAAGAAGAAGTAGTTTCGCTGGAGGTAGATTGTTCTACTTACAAGGCTCAATTAGATGAGCTTAATGCTAAATACTTAGCGTTGCAGGAAGATTTTGAAGAGCTCCAGATATTATATGAAAAAGAAGTATCGCGTTCTGAAGGACTTACCTTTTCGAAAGATTCAATTTTAGAAATCGGTGGATTTGTATTAAGTAAAGACATTACCATTACCGGTGTTCGTAAAAAAGGGAATGGCAACGATTCGGAAGGTCAAAATGCTAAACATACCGACCGCTTAAAAATTTGTTTTGATTTACTGCCGAACAAATTGTCCGCAGGTAAATCACAAACATTTTTTGTGAAAATAATTGGCCCGACAGGTAAAACATTATTTAATAATGCTGAAGGTTCAGGAGAATTTGTAAACAAAGAAAAACCCGAAGATAATTTATTCTCCAAAGCCATCAGTGTTAACTATGATGGTGGTGATGTAGAAAGTCATTGTATGTATTGGGAACAGGATGAAGAATTTAAAGCCGGAACTTATACCGTAAAAATTTATCACAATGGCTACTTATCATCAAGAAGTTCATTTACACTGAAAAAACCAGTAATAGAAGATTTAATGTCGCGTATAGGCGATTAACACATACCATTCATACACACAGAACCAATTCATATTACTTTGCAGTTAGATTATAATTTGAACCGCGTCGTAAAAGGCGCGGTTTTTTTATTGTGTATATGACAAGTATTAATCAGTCATAGGATTTTTTACAAATTTACCATCACGTATTTCAAACTTTAAAAAAAGGCAATCAAGCGGGCCATTTTTTAATTTAATTTTTTCAGAAGGTTTTAATCCGATAAATTTTGCGGCTTCTGTATTGCTGCTAAATACCCATGCTGTAAATCCTGCGTATTTGCGTTTTAATACATTACCAATTGTTTTATAAAACTCAATTATATGCTCAGGTTGTAATCGCTCACCATAAGGCGGGTTAATTATTAATACCCCTTTATCGCGAGGAGGTTCCGCATCTTCAAACGATTTGGTAAAAAACTTAATGCTGTTATCCGGCATAGCGTTACCAGCATGTTTTATTGCCATCACAATATTCCTGGAACTAATATCTGAGCCTATAATAGCTAACCTTCGTTGTTGCACCTCTCCTGCTGCAGCAACCATTAATTGCCTGAACAACGAAGCATCATAGTCTTTCCATTTTTGAAATCCGTATGTTTTGCGAATTAAACCCGGAGCAATTTGATTGGCAATTAATGCCGCTTCAATAGGAATTGTTCCACTTCCGCACATGGGGTCATACAAAGGCTGATTTACCTCCCAACCACTTAATAAAATTAATCCAGCAGCCTGCACTTCGCTCATTGGTGCCGCATGTGTTTCGGTGCGATAACCGCGTTTATGCAACGATTCTCCCGAGCTATCTAAAGCAATACTTACTTCATTTTCTTTTATACGGATATTAAATCTATACGTTGGGTCCAGTTTATTTACATCAGGTCGTTTCCCAAATTTATTTCTGAAATGGTCTACCAGCGCATCTTTCATTTTTAGGGCAGCATAATTACTATGCGTAAATGTGGTTGAAAATACGGTATTATCTATCGTAAATGTATCGTCCACATCCATTACATCACTCCAGTTAAAAGCAAGAATTTGGTCGTATAATTCCTGCACATCATCTGCTCTAAAAGTAGTGAGTGGTTGTAAAATTTTAATAGCCGTGCGCAAATAAATATTAGCCGCATACAACATCGCTTTATCGCCGGAAAATGACACTGCTCTTTTCAGCACTTCTACGTCCTTAGCTCCAAGTGTTTCAAGTTCTTTGGCCAGCACATTTTCCAAACCTTGCAGTGTTTTTGCGATATATTGTTGTTGCATAAAGTAATAATCTGATACAAAGTAAAATAAAAGAGGCGTTGTTTTTATTACAACGCCTCTTTTAATATGCTAAAGGTGGAAATTATTTCGCCGCAGCGTAACAATTAAAATCCACGTTTTTGTCTAATTGAGCAATGAAGTTGTTTAACAAACCGGCAAATAATACTTCAGCCGATTCAGTTTCTGCACCAATAGTATAACGTTCGTATACCGGTGGGTCAACTCTCAAACAACCAACGTGTGGAGAATATTTAACACGGCTCCAACGTAAGTCTTTTTTGAAAATCATCGCAGCAACTTTATCCGCACCGTCTTTACTCATGGTAATATCCACATAGTAAGTCCAGTTAAGATTGCGCATTAAAACATCAAAACTCATCCAAGGTGTAGACATTCCTTTGTCTTTGTATAAATGTAGTTTATAATTGATACGGGCACCTTCAGTGCTTACATATTCAAATTTGTAGTATAAACCACTTCCATTGTTGTTTAATGATTTCTCAACAACACCCTGGTGATTGGCTACCAAATAGTCTTTCATAACTACCTGGCTATTACCTGTAACGCTAAATAAGGTTACAAAGGCAATTAATAATGTAAGGTTATATAATTTTTTCATAGTTGCTATTCGCTTTTAGGTTATTTAGCTTCTGTACCTTTTTTCTCAGTATGAGCAGCTTTTGTTTTGATATTTTCAAGATAATAATTACCCACACATTTACCTTGTTCTAAACCATCATCGATATCGCAATCGAAGTGGATACCACCATACATACGGCTGTAAGCAGCTTCTTGTGCCGCATCGTTAAATGATTTGAAGTTTCTTGGCAATAAACCAATATCAACATGTGAACTATCAATAAAAGCTAAATTGTCACCAATACGTGAAGTTAAAATGGTAGCAGCTGCACCACTAAATCCTGAGTGACCTGAAGTATAACCTGCAAACGGAGGTGTTTCAACATACGGTTCCCATTTTGAATCTAATGTTTCCTGAATAACAGTTTTAGGACGAACCAGGTTAACACGGTATTTAGTATGCCATACAGTGATACAAGCATCGTTCATTGAAGTTGTAACAAGTGCATATAATTCGCAAGCACGGTCCAATTTCATGTTTTCAGACTTAACGAAATTACCCAAAATTTCCATCCAGTGGCCCGGTGGAGTTGAAGTTTCACTTGGATCATCAGCCCAGTATTGAGCAATAGTTCTTTGTTCTTCAGTTAAAGTTTTATCTACAGTCCAAACTTTTTTAGCTTGTTTGTATAATTCGCCTGTAGTATCACCTTTTCCACCATAAGCCGGAGCTTTATCAATATCACACTGAGTACCATCTTTTACGAAGAAAGTACGGTGAGTTCCCCAGAAAGGCTCAAGTGGGGTTTGATTGAAATCTGTTGGTTCCCAATAGTTAGGGTGACCTTCACGAGTTGGTGACTTATACTGCATGTAACGTGTTTCCACATATTTGTCAGCTTCACTCCACTCAAGAATCACATCAGCTAATTCTTCGCCATAAGCCTTTGAGCGTTCTAACACTTCATCAGTTACGCCGGCAGCTTTGCGTTCTTCAATTTGTTTATCGTATAATTTGTTTAACGTACTAACCCCAGCAGGGAAATAACGCGCTAACATACCGTCCTGAACTAAATACATGGTTTCAGTAACGCATGTTTGCCAGTCATAAACCTGCCCCTTTTCCGGGCGAGGAAGACCTTTTAAATCAGCCAATTGGCCTTCAAGTGTTAAATAATCAGGGCTTCCTGCTATTTGTGCCTCATACATACCAACGGCAATATAGGCATACATGCGCGCTGCATCAGGTGGTGATAAGCGCTCGCTGCTCACAAATGCAAATAAGGCATCCCACCACTCAAGTAGGAATTTGGCATCAATTTCGCTTGATGGTGTAGACGCATCGCTAAACAATGGGTTTTCTCCACCTCCGGATTGTTTTCCGCATCCGGCAGCAAACAGAATAACACCCGATAGCAATACTACAGTTAAGTGTTTGAATCTCATGACTCTAGAAATTTAGTTAAGTTTTATTGGATTTAAATAAACTCCGCAAAATTAATCATTTTACGGCAGCTTTAATTCGTTAACAAAACATTTACAGAAAGGGTGCTTTCATGCCTTTATAATGGGGTTAACTTTGCAGCTTAAACCGTAATAAGGCATGAAATCTTTCAAAACACCAATTGTAATTATCGGTATACTCGTTCTGGTTTATAGCTGCGGCTCTAATAAGAACGGGAAGGAATACCTCAATGAATGGAAATTTACTGAAAACATCGACAAGGCTAAAATAGTGCCTACCGACCAGGAAACCGGTAAAATGTTCGACATTTTAACCAGTAAAACTACCGGCATTAACTTCAACAATGAACTTCTAGAAACCTTTGACCTCAACTACTACCGTTATGGCTATTCCTATAATGGCGCAGGTGTAGGTGTGGGCGACTTTAACAATGACGGGTTACAGGATTTATTCTATACCGGTAACGTAGTTCCTGACCGTATTTTCCTCAACAAAGGCAATATGAAATTTGAGGATGTTACTGCCAAATCCGGCATTAATCAGAAACCGGGCTGGAGCACAGGTGTTACAGTTGTTGACGTAAACGAAGATGGTTTTAAGGATATTTACGTGTGTCGTGCGCGTTTTGAAGATCCTGAAAAACGCAGAAACTTGCTCTACATCAACAACGGTGATATGACTTTTACTGAAAAAGCAAAAGAATTCGGACTTGATGACGACAGTTATTCAACACATGCTAACTTTTTTGATGCAGATAATGATGGTGACCTTGATGTTTACATCGTAACCCACCCTACCGACTTCAAAGACAAAAACAAACAGAAAAATTATCAGAAAATTGAAGAAGGTTCTAATATGAGTAACCGCTTCTATCGTAATGAAGGCAATGGTAAATTTACCGAATGCCATAAAGAAGTGGGTATCAATAATCACGGATTCGGATTATCTGTTACAACCGGCGATATTAACAATGATGGATGGATGGATGTATTTGTTGGTAACGACTATATCATGCATGATTATACTTACCTCAATCAAGGGGATGGTACATTTAAAGAAAGCAGTCGCGAAGTATTAAACAAAACTGCTTATTATGGTATGGGAACCGATATTGCCGATTATAATAATGATGGGTTAATGGATATGTTCACAGTGGACATGGATATTGAAGGCAACTATGGTACTAAAACCTTCATGCAATCTAATAAACAAACATTTTTACGCACATTAGTGAACGGCGGTTATTTACAACAATACGGCCGTAATGCATTACAATTAAATAATGGCGTTGGTAAATTTAGTGAGGTAGCCAACTTTGCAGGTGTAAGTACCACCGGCTGGAGCTGGAGCCCATTATTTGCCGATTACGATAATGATGGTTATAAAGATTTGTATGTATCTAATGGCTTCTTAAAAGACAGCCACATGGATATCATGGAAGTGTATATCAAACTTACTCGCGCAAATCGTTTATCTGATTCAACCGAATATTACGAACTCAGAAAACAAATCCCTGAAAACTCAGTACTAGAATGGCCAAACGCAATGTTCCGCAACAAAGGTGATTTAACTTTTGACGATGTGCGTGAGGAATGGGGTATGTATTTTCCTTCAACTTCTTACGGTGCAGCATATGCCGATTTCGATAACGATGGTGATATTGATATCGTATTAAATAACGCGAATATGGAAACATATATCGCAAGAAATAATTCAACCAAATTAAGCACTAATAAATATTTGCGCGTTGATTTAAAAGGCGAAAAATCTAACCCTGAAGGGTTGGGTGCAAAAGTATATGTTACTACCGGTAACACAACACAAATGGTGCAAATGGAAACTGTAAAAGGTTACCTATCTTGTTCTGAACCAATTGCACATTTCGGTTTGGGCAGCAATGAAAAAGCTGACAAGGTAGTAGTATTGTGGTTAGATGGTAAAGAAAATGTGGCAACAGATGTTGCCGCAAACCAGGTTATTACATTTAATCACAGCGATGCAATTAAACCTGCTAAATCAAATATTCCTTCTCAGGATAAATTATTTGTTGATGCAACTGAAGATTTAAAAATTGATTTCGTACATAAAGAAAACGAATTTGATGATTTCGACCGCGAGTTTTTAATTCCTCACGAATTAAGCAACTTAGGACCTGGCTTAGCAGTTGGTGATGTGAATGGTGATGGCCTTGAGGACTTTTATGTAGGTGGTGCTAAAAACCAATCAGGTGTATTATATACGCAAGGTGCTAATGGTACATTTACAAAAGTAAATACTACTGCAGGTGCTAATGAAATTCAAGCGGAAGATCAGGGTGCCATATTTTTTGATGCAGATGGTGATGCTGACTTAGATTTATATGTTGTTAGCGGTGGAAGCGACTTCCCTAAAGATGAGCCTGTTTTACAAGACAGATTATATATGAATAACGGCAAAGGTGAATTTACACTTGCTGCAGATGCATTACCTAAAATGATTTCAAGTGGTTCGGTAGTAGCTGCTCAGGATTATGATAAAGATGGCGATATGGATTTATTTGTTGGTGGTCGAATGATACCAGGTAATTATCCTTATCCAACTGAAAGTTATATTTTGCAAAATAATAAAGGCAAATTTACTGATGTAACAAAATCAATTGCTCCGGATTTAATGGAGATTGGAATGGTATCTGCCGGATTATGGACTGATTATAACAACGATGGTGATTATGATTTAATTCTTGCCGGTGAATGGATGCCAATTACTATTATTGAAAACAATGGTGGTAAATTTAAAAACATCACTGAACAAACTGGTCTTAACGAATCTACAGGCTGGTGGAATAGTTTAACCGGTGGTGATTTTGATAATGATGGTGATATGGATTTTGTAGCAGGTAACTTTGGTATTAACCTGAAATATCGTCCTAAAGAAAAACCTATCGAATTATTTTATGATGATTATGACAATAATGGTACGCATGACATCATAATGGGTTACTGGCAAGGCGATAAATTATATCCTCAAAAAACCAGAGAGCGATTAATTGAACAAATAAAAGATGTTGAAACAATATTCCCTGACTGGCATACTTATGGTCAGGCAGAGATTTGGGATTTTTATGGTAAAAAACGTATGGAAAATTCCAAATTACATTACAAAGCCAATACGTTCTACACATCTTACATCGAAAACCTTGGCAACAATAAATTCCAGGTTAAACGATTACCAAATGATGCGCAAATTTCCAGCACCTTCGGTATTGTAGCAATGGATGTAAACAACGATGGTAATTTAGATATTGTTTCTCATGGTAACTTCTATGAAACAGAAATTGAAACCAATACGCAGGATGCCGGTATCGGTAACGTATTGCTAGGAACCGGTGATGGCCACTTTACACCATTACATGCGCGTTATTCAGGATTTTATTCTTGCCTGAACGCAAAAGCATTAGCGGTAATTACAATAGGAACAAACAAAACTCCGGTATTATTATCTACTAATAATAATAATAAAATGGAAGCATTTAAATTAGTGAGCAATCAAAAATCTGTTGCGCTCAATAACAACGATGCTTATGCAATTATCACATTTACTGATGGCAAAAAACGTCGTCAGGAATTATATACCGGATCAGGATATTTAAGTCAAAATTCAAAATCAGTAATTGTAAATGATCAGGTTGCTGAAATAACTGTTTACGACAACAAAGGCAATGCACGTTCTGTGTATGGCAGTATGTTAACACTGGGCAGTAAAAAATAAATCAATAACCTGTATTAATTAGGCACTATGAAATTAAAAAACATATTATTATTCGCAGGAGCAGCAACCTTAATGTTTGCTGCCTCTTGCAAACTTTTTTCGAAAGGCGATGGCGACCCGCGTGGTACTGCTATCATCGACCCGAAAAGAGAGGTAACTTTAGATGGCAACTCCGGAAAATTATTTGACATACTTACCGGCAAATCAACAGGCATTACTTTCGTTAACGACTTACGTGAAACTTACGAAGTAAACTGGTGGCGTTATTCTTACATTTATAACGGTGGAGCTGTATCTATCGGAGATGTAAATAACGACAACCTACCTGATTTATTTTTTACCGGAAATCTTGTTGAAAGCAAATTGTTCCTCAACAAAGGCAATTTGAAATTTGAAGACATAACTGCTAAGTCTGGTATTACCACTTCTAAAGACAAATGGCCGTATGGTTCATCAATGGTAGATGTTGATGGTGATAACGATTTAGATATTTATGTTGCCATGAGCCGTTGGGATAAACCTGAACGCAGAACCGATGAGTTTTGGGTAAATAATGGCGATGGCACATTTACCGAAAAGGCAAAAGAATTTGGTATTGCCGATCAGTCGTATAGTACACATGCTAACTTTTTCGATTACGATAATGACGGCGACTTGGATATGTATTTAGCTACGCATCCGGTTGACTTCATCGACAAAAACAAAACAAAATATTTTCAAAAAATTGAGCAGGGTAAAAACCTGAGCAATATGTTTTATATCAACAATGGCGACAACACGTTTACCGAATCACACATGAAAGTTGGCATTAACAATCATGGTTATGGTTTGAGTGCTACTGTTGGTGATATTAATGAAGATGGGTTTTTAGATGTATTTGTTTCGAACGACTATGCCATGTATGACTATGTGTATGTAAACAATGGCGATGGCACTTTCCGCGATGAATCATTAAAAGCAATTAAAAAAACATCCATCAACTCGATGGGAACCGATATTTCTGATTTTAATAATGATGGTTTCCTCGACATGTTTGTAGTAGATATGGATATGGAAGACAACTACACTTACAAAACATTTATGTTGTCGAGCCAGGTTGAAGTAATGCGCATTTTAATTAATGCAGGGTATGGTTATCAGAATCGCTCCAATTCACTTCAGTTAAATAATGGTGACGGTACCTTTGCAGAAATTTCAAGAACGGCAAATGTATCAACAACCGACTGGAGCTGGACAACCTTCTTTACCGATTTTGATAATGATGGTTGGAAAGATTTATATATCGCAAATGGTTTCTTACGCGATTTCCATGTTGATGAATCAGAAACTTATCATAAATTGAGAAGAGCAGTTCGTATTGAAGACTCAACAGTTTATTATGAAGTGAAAAAAGAATTACCAACTTATGTGTTAGATCATCCTAACTATATTTTCAAAAATAATGGTGATTTAACATTTAAAGATATGCGTGATGAATGGGGTATTTATTATCCTTCTATTACTTATGGCGGTGGTTATGCCGACTTAGATAATGATGGTGATATGGATATTGTTACTTCAAACGTAAACGAAACACCTTGGGTATATCGCAATAACAGCGAAAAAATGAATACCGGTAATAACTGGATTCAATTTAAATTTAAAGGATATGCTAAAAACACCGGTGGCTTAGGTACTAAAGTGAAAATTTATACCGGTGAACAAATGCAATATATTCAGCACACTTCATCACGTGGTTATATCACAACCGTGCAGGACGACTGTCATTTTGGTGTTGGTAAAGCACAAAAAATCGACATGGTTGAAATTGAATGGTTAGATGGTTCTAAACAAATTTTAACTGACGTTCCTGTAAATCAGGTTGTAATGCTCGATCATGCTAATGCTTCAAAATCTGTGAAGTTTATTGACCGACCAAAAGGTGATAAAGTATTTGTTAAAAAGACTGAAGAATTAAAAACAGACTTTGCACATCAGGAAGCTGAATATGATGATTATTTGCGCGAATTTATGTTACCGCATAAAATGAGCACATTAGGTTCAGGTATTGCCGTAGGTGATGTAAATGGCGATGGAGCTGATGATTATTATATTGGTGGTGGCGCAGGTCAATCAGGAGCATTATATATTCAAAATGCAAATGGTTCATTTGAAAAATCTGCATGGCAGCAAACAGCAGCTGATGGTGCAGCTAGTGAAGATGCCGGTGCATTATTTTTCGATGCAGATGGTGATGGTGATAACGACTTATATGTAGCATCCGGCAGCAACGAATTTGCAGCAAACGATGCTAAATATGCGGACAGATTATATATGAATGATGGTAAAGGTAATTTCTCCAAATCAGGCGATGCTTTACCTGGTTTTAAATCAAGTAGTTCATCTGTAAATGGTGCCGACTTTGATAAAGATGGTGATATCGATTTATTTATCGGTGGCCGTCAGGTTCCGGGACGTTACCTTGCTCCTGCTTCCAGTTACATTCTGCAAAACAATGGTGGCAAATTTACTGATGTTACTGCTCAGGTTGCTCCAATGTTGAAAGACTGTGGTATGATTACCTCTGGTTTATGGACCGACTTCGATAATGATAATAACATCGACTTAATCTTAACAGGCGATTGGATGCCGGTTACTTTCCTGAAAAATAAAGGTGGCAAGTTTACTGACGTAACTAAAAATACCGGCTTAACAAATGCAACCGGTTGGTGGCAAAGTATTACCGGTGCCGATATGGATAATGATGGTGACATGGATTATGTAGTCGGAAATTTCGGAACTAACCGCCGTTATAAAAACACTACAGCAGTTTCCGATGGTCACGCTTTACCATTAGAAGCCTTCCTTTACGATTTCGATAAAAATGGTCAGGAAGATTACATTATGTGTTATTATCAGCACGATAAATTATTCCCGGTTAAAACTCGTGAACGTATGTTGGAACAAATTCCAACTATGGCTGAGCAATATCCAACATGGGGCGCTTATGGTGATGCTACAGTTCAGGATATGTTTGGTGATGATTTAGAAAAATCTATTCATCGCACCGCGTATATTTTCCATACCTCTGTTTTAATGAATGAAGGTAATGGCAAATTCACGATGAAATTTTTACCAAACGAAGCTCAGATTTCATCTACATTTGGTATGGTAACTGACGACTTCAATGAAGATGGTATCCAGGATATATTATTACATGGTAACTTCTACAATACGGAAATTGAAATTACCCGTCACGATGCCGGAACAGGATTATTATTATATGGTAAAGGCGATGGTACGTTTGCCCCACAACGTGGTTATATAACCGGATTTAGAAGTGATGGTGATTCGAAAGCATTAGCTACAATTATCGACAGTAAATCAAAACAACCAGTTTATCTGCTTGGTAATTCAAATGGAAAAATGGAAAGTTTTGGATTGATAAAAACCACTCAAATAATTACATTGGCCGCAAACGATGCTTATGCAATTGTTTCATATAAAGATGGTAAAAAATCGAAAGTGGAATTGTATAGTGGTTCAGGATATTTGAGTCAAAGTGCTAAAATGGTGCGTGTAACACCTAATGTAGCTCAAATAGATGTATATGATTACAAAGGCCAAATGCGCACTGTATTTCCGGCTGCGTTGAGTGCTAAATAATATTTTACGGTTTAATTTAAAAAGGCTGTTTCTTAATTGAAACAGCCTTTTTTTATTTTAATGTATCCGGTGGATTTATCATCCTGAAATGCCCGTTTAATTTTGCTTTCTCTTTTATTTCTGCAATTTGTTTGACAGATGGCAGTATTTTTTTTATGTGTTCCACAATTAATTTCTGCCTTGATGTTTCCCTTGGATGACGCAATAATTCATATTCTTCCATAAATTCAAATCCAACATAATGACCGAGTTTAAAAGAATTCAATACGAAATCGGGTTTATAAATATCTTGTTTGATATCCAATAGCGAAAATAAGGTATCTGTTAGTTCCTCCAATTCAGCTAGTAAGCGGCTATGTCGGTCTTCAATATTTTGTATTACAGAAACAATCGCACCGTCGTATAGTTTACCGGGTACTTCTTTCACTGTTTCTAAAATTTGAATCACATGCACACCTTTTACTTTCACATCCATTTCACCGTTTGGGTATTCCTTTTGAATTTTAACCAACTCCATTTCTGTTCCATAATCTAACATGCGGTTATTTTCCACAACAGGAATACCAAACATTTTTTCTTCCTCCAAACATTCACGTATCAATTGTCTGTACCTGGGTTCAAAAATGTGCAAATTAATTACTTCACCGGGAAAGGCAACAAGGTTTAATGGAAATATCGGAATAAATTTTTGCATCCTTAACGCTACGAATTATTTTATTGAAACCAACTATTTTGTAAAAAGTTTACATCCGCTCACCTGCCCTAACTGCAACCTGCAATTTATTGCTCAATGGTGGAATGGGACAAGAATACGCATGATTATAATAACAATAAGGCTGATAAGCTTCATTAAAGTCAATAATTACTTTTTGGGTATTAATTGCTTTAAAATCCAAATATCTACCTCCGCCATATGTTTCGTTGCTGTTGGTCAAATCAAAAAAGGGTACAAAATAAATAACCTCACCCTGTGCTTTTAAACTTTGATTTTCGTATACAGCCAATTTACAAGCTACTCCTTGTAATGTAAATATTAAATTGCCAATATGTTTATACTTATCAGCAATTTTTCCTGTAGTTGAAAATTCGAATACTTCATTTGAGTTCACTTTTTCAAAATCGGCAATCACTTTGAAATTGGTATCTACAGGAAAATAATTTACACCTTCAAAGTTGGGTTTAAGCGAATCGCTAACAGGGCCTGAAGCACTCATAAAATATTGATTAGTAGCTGCTCTGCTTTTACGAATGGCGTCAAAATACGCACTATCGTTATGTATCACTACCTCATTACTTTGCTGTTTGCAAGCCGATAATACAACAGCAATTACCAGTAAACACAACAGGCGATTTTTTTTCATGTATAAGTTATGATATAATTGATTACTTAAATTAACGTTGTTTACACCTTCAAATGTATAGTAAATTGTTTCAAAAATAGTAAGTTTACATAACAAGCTGATTTTTAATTAAAAAATACTTATGCTGGATATTGAAAAATTTCGCAGTTATTGCCTGGCGAAAAAAGGTGTTACTGAAGAATTCCCATTTGGGGAAGACACGCTGGTATTTAAAGTAATGGGCAAAATGTTTGCCCTAACCGGTTTAGACGCTGATAGTTTTAGAATCAATTTGAAATGTGACAGCGAGCAGATAACATATTTACGGGCAAAATATCCTGCGGTGCAACCCGGTTACCACATGAACAAACAACATTGGAACACTGTAATGGTTGATGGCAGTATTCCGGAAAAGGAAGTAAAAGCCATGATTGACCATTCATATGATGAAGTAGTAAAAGGGATGACAAAAAAACAACGGCAAGAGCTCGAAAACCTGTAAATTTGAGATTTTAATCAACGATATGCTTCCACCGAAAATACTATTTGAGGATAATCATTTAATAGCGATTAATAAACGCCCCGGAGAAATTTCGCAAGGTGATAAAACGAATGATGTTCCATTGGTTGAAATAGTAAAACAATATCTCAAAGAAAAATACCAGAAACCGGGTAATGTATATGCCGGACTCATACACCGAATTGACAGACCCGTTAGTGGTGTATTAATTTTTGCCAAAACCGGAAAAGCCGGAGAACGTATGTCGAAAATTGTTCGTGATAGAGCTTTCAAAAAAACATATTGGGCGATTGTAAAAAATAAACCGGAACAAGAATCGGCAACCCTCGTTCATCATTTATTAAAAAATGAACGTATGAATAAAAGTTTTGCTTACACCGAAAAAAAAGGTGATAGCAAGGAGGCCATTTTACATTATCAATTAATTGCCTCCAGCGACCGTTATTTTTTATTGGAAGTAGACCCACAAACGGGCAGACATCATCAAATACGTGCACAATTAGCCACCATTGGAAGTCCAATAAAAGGGGATTTAAAATATGGTTTCGACCGTTCTAATAAAGATGGTAGTGTAAGTTTACATGCCCGACAGCTTGAATTTATTCACCCCATAAAAAACGAACCGGTAATTATCACAGCTAATCCTCCTGTTGATCCGGTATGGAACGCATTTATGGAAATTTTAGGGCAAAAAAATAACCCGAAATAAATTCCGGGTTATCGTAAAATATTTTTCTGCTTATTTATTCATCATCACTGCCGCCTAATTTCGCATCAGGGAACATAAAGTTAATGCCTAATGAAAATCCGATGTAGGCGTTGTGCGAAGCCAAATAAATATTTTCACCCTGAGCCGGTTGAAGGTTACGCGTTTCTTTAGCATTGATATCAAAGAAACCATAATAACCTCTAAATGAAGGTGAAAAATATAATTTATCGTTTACGTAAATATCAGCACCAACGTCTAATAACAAACCAACATCCAGTTTTTGGAAATAATCAGTTCCGTTTACGCTGGCATTACCTCTAAAATCTGGCACACCGGATTGAGGTGCAGTATTAACCGGTTTTTGATCATCCGGATCAATATTCATAATATCAGCTGTATAGGTTTGTTCAGCACTTAATAAATAACCAAATTGTAACCCACCTAACAATTGATATTTAATCGCATCTTTGGTATCACCTTCCATATATTTAAATAATACAGGAACCTGTAAATAATTTAAATCAACATAACGGTAGGTAAGTACTTTAGTTTGTAAATCCGGTTTTGAAGTATCCTCAGTTGGCCCGAAATCTTTCATAATATCAGAATAATCCTGACCCATTTGAGCGTAATTAAATTCTACCTGAATACCGAAATTATCTTCCCAGTTATACCCTAAAGTTAAGCCTCCAGTTGGACCGAATTTGTATTCGTAATCCATTTCTGAATACTCATAGTTGTTCTGGTTTAAAATCCAGATACTATTCATTTGTCCATGAAATCCAAAATGAATACCTTGTTGAGCCTGAGCTGCCGCGCCGACAAACAAGATAATCGAGAGCGTGAGTAACGTTTTTTTCATACCTTTTAGTTAATTAATTCACGAATATACGACCTTTTCACAAATGCGCAACTTAGTATCAACATTTGTGAAGAAAATTGAATAAAAAACATACAGTGTTTGCTAAACCATCCGGACACAAATTATTAGATTTTTCTCATTCTGTGTTGCTACAATCCATGTAAAATAAGCCTTCCAACAAAAAGTAAGGTTAATAATTTTAAACCAACCTTACTTTTACCTAAGTTCAAATCTTTTGTCTTTCAACGAAATAGTGTGAAATTATGGTTAAATTAATCCTAAATTCCATGTAACAGAAATCGATAAAATTCACCAATTTCAAGTCAAATCTTCCTAAAATCCATAAAAGCAGCACGTCACAAATACCCCAATTCAGAAATGGGAGACAAATGTTATCTTCGCAGCCGTGAGTAAACTGAAAACAGCAATACGATATTGCAACTACCTGCTAAGCGCTAAAACCAGGTACGAAGTCCATTCCCCATTCGTTTTCAGCTTTATTAATGATATTTTACGCGACCGACGCCATTATTATGCGTTCGACGAGATAGAACATCTGCGCAGCACCCTTTTAGCCGACGAATCCACTATTACAGTTGAAGATTTTGGTGCAGGCAGCAAAATCAACAAAACCCCTGTCAGGAAAGTCAGTGCGATAGCCAAAAACACATTAATCACCCCAAAATTCGGGCAATTGATGTTTAGAATAGCCACTAATTTCAAACCAGAGACTGTACTTGAAATTGGCACCTCTTTAGGCATTAGCGCCCTGTATTTGGCTAAAGCTGTCCCTGAAGCCCAAATTATCACGCTCGAAGGCAGTTCATCAGTTGCTCAAATAGCCGCAAACCAATTCAAAACCCTGCATACCGACAACGTCACAATTATCACAGGGGAGTTTTCACAATCGCTACCGGTTGCAATTAGTAAACTACAATCCATTGACCTGGCTTTTGTGGATGGCAATCACCGGTATGCCCCTACCCTGCAGTATTTCGAAACTTTAAAACCCTATCTCCATCACGATTCGGTAGTTATTTTCGACGATATTCACTGGAGCGACGAAATGCATCAGGCCTGGGAAGCCATTAAAAAAGACCCTGCAGTTACGCTATCCATCGACCTGTTTTTTAAAGGCATCGTATTTTTCAAGCCCGGGTTCCATGCGAAAACACACCTGGTTTTACAGTTTTAATGCCATTTAACATAGTTTAACCGGCGGTTTTTAGGCACCTAAAATGCAAACTACTACCTTTACGGCAACAATATCAATAATTGTCTATGAAAAAAATAATCAGTGTTTTAACCCTCACGTTGTTGATTACGGTTACCGTATCAGCACAAACCAAGCTGCCATCCAATTTCTTTATGAAGAAACTGCCAAATGGTTTGGAAATGCTCATCATTGAAGACAAAACCGTACCTCTGGCTACTATCGAAATTGTGGTTAAAAACGGTTCTTATACCGAAGACAGCGCTTTCAACGGCTTGTCACACATGTACGAACACATGTTTTTCAAAGCAAATAAAGACCTGCCTAGTCAGGAAGCCTTTTTAAAACGTATCAACGAATTAGGGATCGTATTTAATGGCACAACCAGCGATGAACGTGTAAACTATTTTATCACGCTTACCAATAATAAAGTTGATGAAGGAATTGCCTTTATGAATTCTGCCATTCGTTATCCTTTATTTTTAGAGGAAGAAATGAAAAAAGAAAATCCAGTTGTTGATGGTGAATTTCAACGTGCTGAATCAAATCCTACCTTCTTTTTATTTGATGAATTTAATCGCTACATGTGGAAAGAAAACTATTATCGCAAAAACCCAATCGGGGTGCATGATGTAATTCTTACTTGTACACCTGAAAAAATGCGTATTATTCAGGATAAATATTATTACCCAAACAATAGTATGATTGTTATCGCCGGTGATGTTAATCATCAGGAAATGTTTACCAAAATTGAAAAAGTTTTTGGCGACTGGAAACCTGCTGATTTCGATCCATTCCAAAAATGGCCGATACCTGAATTTGAACCGTTAAAAGGTGTAACGAACTTTGTTACCATGAACGAAAATGCACAGGTGCCGATTTTCTTAACCGGATTTCACGGTCCTGATACCCGCAACGATTTAAAAGCAACTTATGCTGCTGATGTATTCTCTTACATTCTTTCACAGGCTTCAAGCAAATTGCAAAAAGATTTAGTAGAATCGGGATTAGCTTACCAGGTAAATGTTGGTTATCAAACCTGCAAATACACAGGTCCTATTAATATTATTTTAGTGCCAAATCCGGCAACTATTAATGAAGCCTGGAAAGTGTTATGGGAAAATGTTGCTCAATGGACAGACCCTAATTACTACACTGATGAGCAATTAGAAACAGCTAAAAATTTATTAGCTATTCAAGATGCATATGGTAAAGAAAGCACCAGTGAATTTACACACTATGTTACGTATTGGTGGGCTTCTGCAACGATAGATTATTATACTAACTATGTGCAAAATTTACAGGAAGTTACCAGACAGGATATTGCGAATTATGTAAAAAAATACATTATTGACCAACCTCATGTAAACGGATTATTATTAAATCCTTCTATGAAAGATATGGTTGACGTAAAATCTATTGGTTTCGAAATTAAAGAATAATTACCCTAATCGCTAAATAAAAACGATATGAAAAATATTAAAATAGCTTTTTTACTGGTAGCCACGGTGTTGACTTCAACATTAGTATCTGCACAGGGAACAAAAGAATATACCGTTGATGGTATTAAAGTAATCCATAAATACGTACCTAAAGATGTAATCAGTGTACGTTTATTTGTTGAAGGTGGAACTGCCAACTACAGCAAAGAAAAACAAGGTATCGAAAACCTTACCTTGAATTTAATGGTAGATGGTGGTACAACCACAATGCCTAAACTCGATTTCAAAACTGCTTCAGAAAAAATCGGAACATCGTTTGGTGCAAGCACTGCATTAGATTATGGTTCAATCAGCATGACTTGTATTAAAGCATTTTGGGATCAATCATGGAATTTATTTTCTGATGCGATTTTAAACCCTGCATTTTCTGAAAATGAATACAATTTATTGAAAGAACAATTGATTGCCAATGCACAACAAACTATGGCAGACCCTGATGGTTCTTTAGATTTATTAGCACGTCAGATTGCATTTGAAAATAAAGATTATGCAAAAGCTTATGATGGCACACCGGAAAGTCTGGCCGGTATTTCATTGGATGATGTAAAAAATTACTACAAAAAAACATTAGGTAAAAAACGTACATTTTTAGTTGTAGTTGGTAACATTACTGAAGAAGATTTAACAGCAAAAATTAAAGCTTCATTAGGCAAAATGGCCAACGGCACTCCGGTTTCTAAAGAATCGCGTACGTTGATTACACAATCTAAAATTCATGTTGAAGACCGTGATATTGCTACCAATTATATTATGGGTATTATGAGTGCTCCATTTGCAAATACGGAAGAAGGTATTAACTACCGCATTGGTATGTCAATTATGGGTGATCGTTATTTCACTGAATTAAGAACCAAACGCAGCTTAAGTTATGCTCCTGCTGCTTTTTATAACCGTGGTGCAGTTACTAACCCTTATGGTGCTATTTATATCACCACCATTGACCCTAAACAAAGTATGCAGGTAATGGTGGATGAATTAGATAAGGTGAAAAAAGAAGGTTTTACGGAAACTGAGTTTACCGATAAAAAACAGGAGTTTTTAACCGGTTATTATCTTACACTTGAAACTACATCTAATCAGGCTGATGCTTTAGGTCGCTCTGAAATTAGTGGTGGATGGGAAGCATTGGACCAATTAACAGAAAATGTAAACAAAGCTAAGTTAGCTGACATAAATGCTACATTTGATAAATACAGCGATGTAATTGTTTGGATTTATTTGGGTAAAAAGGATGCGGTGAAAACCGAGGACTTTAAACAAACAACACCTAAAGAGAAAAAAAGCAAACCTTATTAATTGTTAGCACAACTATTTCAAAAACCGCATTTATTTAAGTGCGGTTTTTTTTATGCCTAAACACGATTGTGAGGTGCATACTTAATTTGTGGTTCACCCGCCTCAGCGGACTGAAAGCGCGGAGAAAGGAGAGGCGGAGTGCGGAATAGATTATGTTGTTTCTCGCAAAGACCCAAAGTAATTAATATGTTATTTTAAGTCTAAATATAAAACCAATTCAAGCTAGCAAAGGTACATGGTTTAACAGCTTTGCGCGCTTGAAAACATACCATATCGCACAACCTACAACACGAAATACTTAGCGACTTTGCGAGAAAAAATTTGGTTTACCAACTCCGCGTTCTCAAAAACAAACCACATTGCACATCATATATTCCTATAATCCCCGCGACTCCGCGTGAAATAAATTATGTTTGTTTCTCGCAAAGACCCAAAGTAATTAATATGTTATTTTAAGTCTAAATATAAAACCAATTCAAGCTAGCAAAGGTACATGGTTTAACAGCTTACGCGCTTGAAAACATACCATATCGCACAACCTACAACACGAAATACTTAGCGTCTTTGCGAGAAACACCTACTACCAAATATTGATTTGCACGCTCCCTATTTCAGGTTTGCGGGCAGGAATATCCCAATACCCATTATAACTTATTGAGACAGGCACCTGAACCCCATTAATTGTAGACAATTTTACATCCATTACCACATCAAAATCAAATAGACGAGTGAAATAACTCAAACTATAATGCCGCGCCACTATTTGCATCGATTTTTTATCGAACCAGGTTACCAGTTCATTAATTACCACATCCTCTCCTTTAATAGCATCCTGTTTTTTTTCAATACTAAATACATAACAATCCACGCCGGTGCTGTATTTTTTTTGTGCTATCGCATAATCATAAAAAGGTTGCATTTCGGGACTAAATATTTCCATTTTGTTTTTAATCAATGGAATTTTATCCACCGGTTGACCCGGATTAAATATTAAAGTTTTTAATTGCTCCTTTCGTTCATCCAGTTTCGAATCGGTGCTAACATTATTTTCAGTAACCATTTGTTTGTTACAAATCGTATCACGATACAAAAAAATGTAAGCGAACATACGTGCAGTGTAGTAATTAATATCTCCGTTTTTATCAAAAAAATCACCTGTAGCTACCTCTAAATCATAATCCATCCATCTGCATGGTTGCGCAATTAATTGATGCGTACGGTTGGTGTAACTTCCGGTAGATAAATGTTCATCATTAAACATTCTAACTGTCGCCGAACTGTTATAAGGAACTTGCCGTAAATTTCTAAACGCCTGATGAAAAGTAGTATCCTCCTCTACAAAACGTACAAAATCATCCACATTAAACCCATTGCGGACTGCACTCAACACAAAAGAATCGAGTGTAATAACACCCTCAAAACGAGTTGTGTCATCCACTTGAGCAAAAATGACATTAACCTGAAGCATTAACAAGCCAATAAGCAGGAATTGCCTAATTTTACCAAACATATACCTGTAAAATTACTATTATGAAGCAACAA
>DAORKJ010000029.1:0-38451 GCA_035439505.1 Chitinophagales bacterium | reverse complement strand
ATATTTTCATCTCTCAACTTTTGTTTTGCTCTTTGCAATCGCTTATAAATAACATCTCGATTCGTAAGAAATGCTTCTGCAATTTCATCTGCTCCGAATCCGCACAAAATATTCAAAGCTAAACCAACTTGGGCTTCAACAGGAATAATAGGATTACAAATCGCAAACATCATCTTTAACTGACTATCCATTATGTTGGAAGGAGAAAGGTCTGGCTCTGGAACATAAGCCGTTGGAGAAGCAACAAGTATTTCCGGATATACCTTTTGTTTAAATACCTGATTATGTTTAATGAAATCGATGGCTTTATTTTTTGCCACAGTGTACAACCATGCAGTAGGATTATTTGGCAAACCTTTTAATCCCCATGTATTACTTGCTAATAAAAATGTTTCTGAAGCAATGTCTTCTGCCTGTTCGAGAAAAGGCATACCGAAATATTTACATAAAACAGCAACAATTTTACTGTATTCGGTTCTGAATAAATCGGGTAATAAGCTAGGTTGCTCCATAAAAAAATAACCTCCCTTTTTACAGGGAGGTTATAAAGATATACAATTGATTAATCCATTTTGATAATCATTCTGATTTCTACGGTTCCGCCAACATCTAAAATGGGGCAACCATGGGAAAGTTGAGTTGCTTCGTCAATGGTTTCAGCTTTTACGATAATATAACCGCCAATAGCTTCTTTTATCTCCACAAAAGGGCCGTCGGTAATTACATTATTGGTAGCCAGCACTTTTCCGCTTGGTGCTAAACGGTTGCCGGGGCTCACCAATTTATTTTGTGCTGCAATACCACCAATCCAATCCATCCAGGTTTTCATCATTGTCTGCATTTGATCGGGCGACATTTGTGTTTGCGATAACGCAACATCATTTCTGAATACTAATAAAAAATCGTTCATAATCGTTATAGGTTTTTAAAATTAATTGTTGGAATGTAATGCCACTGAATTGCCTTCAGTGTCGATGAAAAATGCCATGTGCCCAACATTATCAGCAATAAATGTTTTAGGCATGGTAATTTGTCCGCCTGCAGCTTCCACTTTTGATAATACATTTTCTAAATCGGGATTACCATTTAAATAAATTTTGGCACCATCGGCACTTGGTTTATGGAATTCGCTTTGAACAAGTGCACCTGACACTTTACCATTCATATCTTCATATGGAAAGTAAGCCATTTGCATGCCCATCATTTCTTCCTGGTGCATTTGGATACCAAAAATACTTTCATAAAACTTTTTTGCGCGGGCAATATCTGTAACCGATATTTCAAACCAGTTGAGCGCGTTTACGTTTGCATTCATAATGATTGTTTTTGTTTGTTAATTGAATATTTACTCCTATAACGATTGAACTTTTCGTATTGGACAAAACAACCAAAAAATAATTATAAGACCCGTTAATTCGTGTTAAATTTATTTTGCCCGCATTTTATTTCCTTTGGCATCGTGGGTTACTTCTGCCAGTCCGAGTGCCTCCATAAGCGGTGGAATATACATCCCAAAACGACCACGGAATCCTTTTTTTAAGCCATACCAACCACCAACAGGATTTTTTTCGGAACGCCCCCAGGCTTCTACAGTGCCTTCTTTAGCCGGCTTTTGTTCATCGGCACTGCCTAATTCCATCCAGTCGCCGTGTTTTTTTAACATTTGATGCAGGTCGTTCAAACAACGTATATCATAATGCAAAATCGTTTTACCTACTGTGCATACTAAAATTTCTTTACCATCTTTTTCATCCACATGCATGGTATATTCCGATGAAAGTGGTGGTGTTTTGAGTGTAAGGGGTTTGTCTTTGGTGCCGATTTTATTTTTCATGTTAATTAAATTTTATCTGTTAATTAATTATTTAGTTTGATGAATGATTTCTGCTTCCTTTTTCAAATCTGCAGCAAATTGTTCGAAAGATGCATCAAAAGAAGGAATATATTTTGCATACATCGGGAACATCAGTCCACCGATTTTTTCGGTCATGGTAAATAATACGCCACCGGTTTCATTGGGTGTAATGGTGTAAGTGCGGTCGCCTTTGCCATCTCCCCAAATTAAAGTGCTTTCTTTTTCAAGTGATTTTACTTTGAGTTTGAACGTTCGAGTTGTGTCTAGGGTAGATTTCAATTGAATTTTTTCGCCCAAAGCAATATTACCATCAATAGATACAATAGTGCTGTTCCAACGAGGAAAATCGGATGCATTTGTGAGCAGACTCCAAACAATTGCCTGATTTGCCTGAATATTAATGCTAACGGTTGTTTCCCTGCTAAAAGTGGTTTTAGTGGTTGTGGCTGTTCCGTTTTGAGCCATTGAAATGTTTGCTACTGTCATAAAGGTTAAAATTGTGATGAACTGTTTCATTTTGTTTGAATTTACCTTTTGACGACTGGGGCAGAAAAAACGATAGGCTAAACTTCATTTTTTTTCAAAAAATTTTCCATAACCCTTGAATTATGGGCATAATGGTGCAGTTGAAGCTCGGCTGAAGGGCTCTCGAAGGGGTCGATTCCCTGCACAATTTGCATACGGAGGTCGAACAAATGTTCTTTATCGGGATTATTTGCCTGTTTTGCCATCTCAATTTTGTTCAACTCTTCCTGATGGTTCTGTTTGGGGTTAAAAATACCATTGAGTTCAGTGCATTGGTGACAAATACCCTCCTTATTAATAAGTGCACATCGGCCTTCAAAAATTTGAACCAGTTTAGCACGGCCAGTGTGCAGGTAATATTTCACCATGGCTTCCGTAGTATTTACAATTTCAGTGATTTCATTTACCTTGAATTCATACACTTCTTTGAGCAGGATACATATTTGTTGCTCGAGTGGTAATGATTTTGCAATACAGGTAAAACAAAACGTGATATGTTCTTTTATTTCAAAAGCGCCGTGAGGTGAAGTCATACGAATTTGCATTGCTTCAGCAAAAAAGTTTTTATCGGTTAATGCAGCAGCTTTCCCCCGGTCAGTTACATCCTCTGTCCATCTTCGTTTTGCCCGCAAATTATCTTTCGCCAAATTAGCTGCAATAGTAAAAATCCATGTTTTTAAAGAGGACTCTGCACGAAAGGATTCAATTTTTTCTGATGCCTTGATATAGGTATCCTGCATAATGTCTTCTGCATCTTCAACACTGGCCGTAAGGCGCAGTAAAAAAGATTTGAGCTGTCCTTTATGTTGCAAAAATTCGTTGGTAAGTTGGGTTGTTTGCATAAATAATTAAGGTTGTTAAAAGACATTATAATATCAAATATAAATATTTATAATCTATTCAAACATTAAATAAATATTATTTTAATACCACAAATTTGTCAATGGCGATGGTTTTTGCTTCATCTTTAATTGTAACTGCATAGGCACCATTTGTTAAATGGTTTACATCAATCATTCCATTTTTAGGTGTTGAAATAACGGAAACTATCTCACCAAACATATTATATATAGTGATAGTTGTTGCATTATCCGGTAATCCATTTATCGAAAAATAATCCTTCACCGGGTTTGGGTAAATAGTTAATGTTGTTAATAAATTATCATCTGAAATTGCTGTAATACATTCCACGTCAACATCACTAAATCCATGTAATGCAGCCTGGCATAATAATTCCTGCATGGCGGGTTTATCAGTCCCCATACCTTCATATGTTCGCAAGCCAATTGTGCGCAGGTATTCTAAAAATACTTCATCGGTTAATCCGTAATAATCGCCCCAATAATCTACCATTACCGGGTCAAGGTCGTGTAACCAGGTAAAATCGAATCCTTTAATTGCAGTTGGGTGCATATCCCAAATCTCAAATGTTTTAGTAATAAAATCACGTTGCAAAAAATCAGAGCTATTACATAATGTACTTGAAGGATATCCATATTGATAAAAAAACAAAGGTTTGTCAGGATATAAATCAATTAAAGCTTCTATATCATCTGCAATAGCCGTGACAGGTTTTACGGTGAAATCAGGATTTAAAGGATAATACGAAACACCAATATAATCTGAATTTGTATTTACAATTTGTGCATTGGTATTATATACAATTAAACCGCCAAATGTAATTTCTGTTGCAATTTTAGTATCGGGCCATAATGTTTTTGCATGAATGACAATAGCATTATAAAATTCAGCGTAATTATTCCAAAGTGTGGTATTACTTCCTAAATACACATCATATTCGGAGCCTATTACTAAAGAGTTTAAAGTTACATCTGGAATATGCGCATGCACACT
This sequence comes from Chitinophagales bacterium, assembly GCA_035439505.1. Taxonomy (GTDB): domain Bacteria; phylum Bacteroidota; class Bacteroidia; order Chitinophagales; family BACL12; genus UBA7236. The sequence continues at coordinate 34,217 of DAORKJ010000029.1, read as the reverse complement.
ATCCAACATAGCTTTAAATCGACTAATAAATGTTGGATTGTTATATGGAGTTGCCACTAAATCGGCCGGTACTTCTAAATTATTAGTATGTATTGGCGTAATAGTTAAATCGAGTGGCATATTATAAGCAGGATAATACAAATTGGCAATATCAAATAAACTCAGATTATAAGTGAGTGGTGCAACTTCAATCATTGTCCAATTTTGATATAACCCAACAGAGCCAATACCTGCATCAACACCTTTTTGAAAACAAGAATCGTAGGTAAAAGCAGGATTTTGGGGGGAAGTGCTGATATCCAAGCTGATGATATTATTATCCGGATTAATTTGAGCTGAAAGTTTGTAATGGATGAATATCAGCAGGGTAATTAATGAAATATATTTAATTATTGATTGCATAAAAAATATTCGTTATCGATTTAATAAATGGTAATTTAATGTTTAAATAGCCGCTGTCGCCATTATTTCTATCAAATATTTCGGATGTGCCAGTTTTGCTTCTACAGTGGCTCTTGCAGGGGCTAATCCGGGTGAAATCCATTTATCCCAAATAACATTCATATAATCGAATTGGGTGATGTCCGGTAAATAAATAGTTACTTGCAACAGCTTATTTTTATTACTGCCCAAATCGGAAAGTGTGTTTTCCATCTTTTGCAAAACACTTTCCATCTGACTTTTAAAATCAATGGCATCGGCGTCGGCAATAATTCCGGACAGGTAGATGGTATTATTATATACAGTTGCTCTGGCCAATCGGTTGCCGGGCATGTAATATTGAATGGTGTTGGTAGACATAACGGGTAGTAAAAATGGTAAATTTTAATAAATATTGTGCTCCTCAGCTTTGGGAACATTTGCGTTTAGCACTTTTGGATTGCATAGGTTAACAAAATCTTGGAATATTTTGCTTTACCAACACCATGTTAATATCCCCCAAATTTATTTATCTTACCTTTATAGCCCGTTATGAAGAATGATCAAGCTCGCTATATCTTCGTTACGGGTGGGGTAACGTCGTCGCTGGGAAAAGGGATTTTTTCCGCATCATTAGCAAAATTATTACAGGCTCGCGGTTTCAGGGTAACCATTCAAAAATTTGACCCTTACATCAATGTAGACCCGGGAACATTGAATCCTTATGAACATGGTGAATGTTATGTAACTGAAGACGGTGCAGAAACCGATCTTGACCTTGGTCATTATGAGCGTTTTTTAGGAATTGAGACATCACAGGCAAACAATGTAACCACCGGTGCCGTGTATCAGAATGTTATCAACCGTGAACGTGCAGGAGAATTTTTAGGTAAAACTGTTCAGGTAATTCCACACATTACCGATGAAATTCAACATCGCATGTTGCTTTTAGGCGAATCGGGAGAGTTTGATATTGTTATTACCGAAATTGGTGGAACCGTTGGTGATATAGAATCGCTGCCATATATTGAGGCTGTTCGTCAGCTAAAATGGAAACTCGGAGAAAAACGTTGTATCATCATCCACCTTACTTTAATACCTTATTTGAATGCTGCGCACGAATTAAAAACAAAACCAACTCAGCACTCGGTTAAACTCCTTTTGGAGAGCGGTTTACAGGCTGATATATTAGTTTGTCGTACAGAACATCCATTACCAAAAGAATTGCGCAGAAAAATTGCTCTTTTCTGTAATGTGAATGTAAACTCTGTATTTCAGGCATTAGATGTAAAAACCATTTATGATGTGCCATTACATCTTTTAGAAGAAAATGCAGATGAAATTGTATTAACAAAACTCAAATTACCTAAAAGGAACGAACCGGATTTAAAAAATTGGAAAGCATTTTTATCCCGTTTAAAAAATCCTACTAACTCAGTAAAAATTGGTTTGGTTGGAAAATATGTGGAGCTGCAAGATGCTTATAAATCGATTTTAGAATCGTTTATTCACGCGGGTGCTGCTAACGAGTGCAAGGTAAAAGTGATTTCCATCCAAAGTGAACATATTTCCGATTCCAATGTAGCTGAAAAATTAGCTGACTTAGACGGAGTGCTTGTTGCGCCCGGGTTTGGCGATCGCGGCATTGAAGGAAAAATTACGGCAATTAAATATGTTCGCGAAAATAAAATTCCATTTTTCGGTATTTGTTTAGGCATGCAGTGCGCTGTGATTGAATTTGGCCGAAATGTGCTTAAACTCAAAGACGCGCATAGCACTGAAATGAATCCTAAAACCAAACATCCGGTAATTCACATGATGGAAGAGCAACTGGAAGTAACCGAAAAAGGTGGAACCATGCGTTTAGGAAGTTATGATTGCCGTTTGTTTAAAAAGACCAAGGCTTACGAAATTTACAAATCACAACATATTACTGAACGCCATCGCCACCGTTATGAATTTAACAATGTATATTTGAAAGATTATGAAGCAAAAGGTATGATGGCAACAGGGCTCAACCCTCAGCAAAACCTGGTAGAGATTGTTGAATTAAAGGACCACCCTTGGTTTGTTGCCGTTCAGTTTCACCCTGAATTAAAAAGTAAGGTTGAAAACCCACACCCGCTTTTTGTAGGGTTTGTGAAGGCTGCAATCGACTTTAAAGAAAAAAAGCAGGATTCAGTAACTGCTGAACAATAAACCCGAGATTGCCTGAAATAAAGGCTTTCCGACTACAATATGGGCTCGTTACCAATCGTCATTGATGGTGCGAGCCCATAACATTTTCAATTTTCTTTGCCAATGGGAGCGCATAACCTAACTTTGCCGCTCAATTATCAATAATCAATGGATCGTAATAATGTAATAGGCTTCGTGTTATTAGGGGTGTTAATCATCGCCTTCTTCTTTATGCAAAGCCGTTTTGCCAATCAACAGCGAGTTGCCGAAGCCCAAAAACAAGCAACGGAAGACTCTATTAAACGCGTAGAAGATTCCTTAAACCTGCTCAAAAATCCAATTTTAGAGGAAAAAAAGGAAACCACTTTATCGAATGCAGCTGTTGCCATACCTGATAGCTTAATAAGTACTTTAAGTGCTGATGCAATTGCCAAAATGGAAGATTCCATTCAACAATTACAGAAAAAAAATGTGTTTGGCAGATTTTCAGCTGTAGCTCAGGGAACTGAAAAATTAGACTCCATTGAAAATGATTTAATTAAAGTTGTATTTACCAACAAGGGTGGTCATATTGTTAAAGCTGAATTAAAAAAATTCAAAAATTACCACGGTGGTCCGGTAGATTTAATTAGCGGAAATGATAACCGTTTTAATTATAATTTCAAATACAACAACGATAAGATGATTAACTCGGAGGAGTTGTATTTTACAGCCTCCAAATCATCAGATGGCAAGTCAATTAAATTTATTGCTGATTTAGGAGAAGGAAGTGTATTTGAACAAACTTATGCATTTACAGCAACCGATTATTTAATTGATTATAACGTTAATTTCAAAGGCTTCGAAAATATTATTTCCCGCCAGGACCCAATTATTATTTTGAATTGGAAAAATGTTATGCAGGAGCAGGAAAAAGCCCTGAAATATGAACGCCAATATTCAAAATTATACTTTAGTGATGTTGACGGTGATGTAGATTATAAAAACACCAATGGTGAATTAAAATTTGAAACTCCGGTAAAATGGGTAAGTTGTCAGCAACAGTTTTTTAATACCACTTTAATTGCTAAAGAAAGTTTTGACAGAAAGGGTAAAATTGAAGTGTTTGCAGATGACACGTCTGCATTCGTAAAAAGCTGTAATACTGAGTTATACCTTACTTATGATGGCAAAAAAGATTTTACTGTTCCTATGCAATGGTATATTGCACCTAACGATTACCAGTCGCTAAACAGTATGGATTTGGGAATGGAAACCATCATCCCGACAGGTAGTGGATTTATAGGCTGGATTAACACGCATGCCATTATCCCTTTATTTAACTGGTTAAGTGGAATGATTACGAATTACGGTTTGATTATTTTATTAATGACGTTAATCATCAAACTTGTACTAACCCCACTTACTTATAAGTCGTATTTATCAATGGCAAAAATGCGCGTATTAAATCCTGAATTAACTGAAATTCGGGAAAAATATAAAGATGATCAGGCGCGCTTAGGACAGGAACAATTAAAGTTATATAGAAAGGCAGGTGTTAATCCAATGGGTGGATGTATTCCTACTTTATTATCCATGCCAATATTAATTGCCATGTTCCGTTTATTTCCAGGAACAATAGATTTACGTCAGCAATCATTTTTATGGGCAGATGATCTTTCTACATATGATGACATCATTAGTTGGGGCACAAGTATTCCTCTTATTGGCAACCACATCAGTATATTCTGTATTCTGATGACCTTGAGTTCGGTATTATATATTCGTATGAATATGCAAAATACGGCTCAACTGCAAGGACCAATGAAAACTGTGCAGTATCTCACACCGGTATTTTTCTTCTTTTTCCTAAATAGCTCACCTGCTGCTTTAACTTATTATTATTTTGTAAGTAATATCGTAACATTTGGTCAGCAATGGGCAATTCGTCGTTTCTTTATTAACGATGACGACATTCACAAAAAAATACAGGAAAACAAAGCTAAACCTGAAAAACAAAAATCAGGATTTGCCAAACGTTTAGAAGATGCAATGAAGCAGCAGCAAAAAATGCGTGAAGTGCAGCAAAACCAGCCTAAAAAGAAAAAATAATTTTTAGTGGTAATGATTTGATTTTGAGTTCGTATTGACTTTTTTTAGACATAACTGAACTTAGTTGGTAGATTATACCTTATATTTACCTAAAAAGTAGTTATGCCCTTAAGTCTTTCCAGTTTAAAACAAAGGAACAATGTTGTTCTGCTTGTTACCATTTTTCTTGGCGCTATCATTGCATTTGGCCTAAACCGAATTTTAGGTGGGTTACTAGGTGCAATTATCATATATGTATTATTTCGCCCATTAAATATCTACCTCCAGGAGAAAAAAAACTGGAATAAGAGTTTAAGCACCAGTATTATTTTAGTACTTTCCTTCTTTTGTTTAATAGTTCCGATATTTTTATTGGTTACTTTAATAACTGATAAAGCATTGTATTACGTTAATCACCCTGAACTTACTGATCAAATGTTTGGCAACCTTAACAAGTTCGCCGAGGAAAAATTTAATGAACCCGATTTAGTTGGTAATTTACTCGAAACACTAAAAGCGGGAGCAGGCACTTTTGTTTCTACTGTAGTAAATGGAGCTGCCAATACATTTATACAAATTATCGTGATGTATTTCACCTTGTTTTTTACGATTAAAAATTTCAGGGAGTTTGAAAAGGGTTTAACACAGTATTTACCTTTTCGCAGAGCAAATTCAATAAGGATAGGGAACGAATTACGCAATATGACCTATTCCAATATTTTAGGTCAGGGCTGTATCGCCATTATTCAAGGCGCTTTATTAGGTTTAGGATTTTGGATATTTGGTATACCGGACCCATTTTTCTGGGGAGTAATTGGCGCTTTTTTAAGTATGATTCCATTATTCGGGTCACCGCTTATTTTTTTACCGGCAGGTATTATTGAAATGTCAAATGGTAATATGGTTTCGGGAATAGGCATCATTGTGTATGGTTATCTGATAGTAACCATGGTAGACAATTTCATCCGCATGGCGATTGGTAAAAGGATAGCCAATACCCACCCATTAATTACCATTATTGGAGTGGTAATAGGTATACCAATATTTGGTATTTTAGGAATATTATATGGCCCGCTCATTATAAGTTTGTTTATTATTTTGGCAAAAATTTATCGCGAAAACAGAAACGAAATTATACAGTTATCCGGTGAGGATGACAATACTTAAATTCAATATTATGGAAAAATCAAACAACCCTAATTTAAGTGAAAATCTTAATGAGGCTATTGATGATGTAAAAGAGTATGTCAATTTGCGCATGCAACTCATTCAATTAAATGTCACCGAAAAAGTAAGTATTGGTCTTGCGGGATTAATTGCGGGAGGCATTGCACTTATTCTATTTGTTTTATGTTTTATTTTTGGCTCGTTTGCCCTAGCCTATTTGCTTGGAAATGTGTTACACAACACCGCAGCAGGTTTTGGCGTAATGGCGGGATTTTATTTATTACTCGGTATTATTATGCTCAAAGTTGGCAAAGGCAAACTTCGCATAACACTCATTAATTCATTTATCAAACAATTTAGTAACGACTAATGTGTATTTATGGAACCGATAACGATAAACTCAGTAGAAGATTTACAGCGTGCAAAAGCACAACTACGTGTTCAAATAAACAATAAGGAACAAGATTTAAAAGCTCATTATAAAACTATTTCCAACCAGGTAGCACCTGCATTACGCATTGCTAATGTAGTTTCCGGTAATCGTTTATTTAAATCGGCTTTAGGTGGTACCGATGAAAATGACAATGGTTGGTTAAGTTCAGCAATGAAAATTCTGACAGCGGTATCAGCAGGCGGATTTATTTTACATCAAAACAAAAAAAATCTTGGCAAAGCATTACTTGCTTATGCATTAGATCAAGGTGTAAAATATATTAAGGAGCACGATTTGTCTGAACACATCGACAAATTAAAAAAATGGTTGAATTTGGAAACGGAACAAACAGTAAATAATACACAGGATAACGATTCTGAAGCCGAATAAATTATTTATCTGTTAAATAGTAATCGCGCACCGTTTGTTCCTTCAACAAACTTATCATTGTCGTATACTAAATTTCCGTTTACGAATGTTTTTTCAATTTTCCCTTTAAGTGTATAACCTTCAAGCGGACTCCATCCACATTTATAGTGCAACGAATTGGCTGTGATTAATTGAGGTTTATCAGCATCCAATAAAAATACATCACCGAAATATCCTTCGCGAATAAATCCACGATCTTTTATTTGGAAACAAGTAGCCACATTATGGCTCATTTTTTCGGCAATTTGCGGCAACGTAATCTGACCTTTATGATAAAAATCGAGCATGAGCATTAAACTATGCTGAACCATTGGTGCGCCGCCGGGGCATTTACTATAAAGATTTGCTTTTTCTTCCAAGGTATGTGGAGCATGGTCTGTAGCCACAACATCTAAGGTGCCATTGAGCAACGCCTTGAGTAATTCCGGTTTATGACGTTTATCTTTTACTGCAGGATTCCATTTAATTCTTGCACCAAGTTGTGTATAATCATCTGCATCAAAAAATAAATGGTGCACACAAACTTCAGCAGTAATTTTTTTCTCGGATAATGCAACTGCATTAGAAAACAATGCCAATTCTTCTGCTGTGCTTATATGTAAAATATGTAATCTGGTATTACACTTTTTAGCTAATTCAATTGCGAACGAAGAGGATAAATAACAGGCTTCCTCGTTTCGGATAATCGGGTGCATGTGAACAGGAATATTTTCGCCATACTGTTCTTTTGCTTTATCGAGATTGCGCAAAATAGTAGATTCATCTTCACAATGTGTGGCAATTAAAACCGGAGCATTTTTAAAAATGTGTTCCAGTGTTGCGCGGTTATCTACCAGCATATTACCGGTAGAAGAACCCATAAATATTTTAATACCACAAACATTGGTTGCATTAGTCCGCAAAACCTCTTCAGCATTATCGTTGCTCACACCCATATAAAAGGAATAATTCGCCAATGATTTTGTTGCAGCCAATTGATAACGTTGTTCCAACAATTCTTGTGTAAGTGATGGCGGATTTACATTCGGCATATCCATAAATGAAGTAACACCACCTGCAACACAAGCTCTGCTTTCGGTAAACAAATCAGCCTTATGTGTTAAACCCGGTTCGCGAAAATGTACCTGATCGTCAATAATTCCCGGCATCAGGTATTTGCCTTCGCCATCAATTTCTGTATAGTTACCATTTGTTTGAATGACACCTCCAATTTGCAGAATACGGTTTTCGTTAATCAATACATCGCCTTCGGCAACTTTACCTTCATTAACTATTCGCGTATTTTTAATTATGGTCTTCATCCAAATACTAACTCAAATTTACATTCAAAATTATTCCACCCAATCTGCAATAAATAAATTCGTATCGCGATTACCACCGGTATTTCTGTTACTTGCAAAAATGAGTTTTTTGCCATCATAACTAAACATTGGAAACGAGTCGAATACAGTATCAAAAGTAATTTGTTCTAATCCTGTTCCATCTAAGTTAATCATATATAAATTAAATGGCACTCGTTTAGTAGTATGATTGCTTGAAAATATAATTTTATTTCCGGAAGGATGAAAAAACGGAGCCCAGTTTGCGCCACCCAATTGCGTAATTTGTCTTAGATCAGAACCGTCAGCTTTACAAGTAAATAATTCCATGGCAGTTGGTTTAACAAAACCATCTTTTAATAACGACTTATAGGTTGCAATATCTTCCGGTGTTTTTGGTCTGCTGGCTCTGAAAACTATTCTGTCTCCTTCAGGTGAAAAAAATGCGCCGCCATCATAACCTAAATCAAAAGTGATTTGTTTTAAATCGCCACCATCAAGATTCATGGTCCATAATTCTAAATCGCCACTTCTATTGCTGGTAAATAATATTCTATCCCCTTTTGGAGAAACAACAGCTTCTGCATCATAAAAATTATTATCCGTTAATTGTTTAACGATATTACCTTTTAAGTCAGCCACATAAATTTCATAACTTGGGTACACACCCCACAAATATCCTTTACTTTTATCAGGGTCAGCTATACATGTATCCACTTGAGCATGAGTAGAAGCAAAAATCACTTTATCGTTTCCTGGTAAAAAATAAGAACAGGTAGTTCTTCCAGTACCGGTGCTCAACAATTTATATTCAAATCGCGAATTGTCGGTAGGAATTTTACCATAATAAATCTGGTCGCAAGGAACTTCCTTATTATCACGACGCTGAAATACAATCATTTCACTGTTAAAACTAAAATACGCTTCCGCATTATCTCCGCCAAAAGTGAGCTGGCGCATATTTTTGAGATGTTTTTCCTGAGGGTAAGTTATGGTATCTACCACAACTGTGGTTTCCTCTTGTGGTTTTTCAACTTTTGATGATTGTTTGCAACCTGCAATTCCGCCTGTTGTAATTGCAGCAATTAACACTAAGTGAGTAATCTTTATCATATTTTGGTAAATCTGGGGGCAAAATTAAGCACATCGCATCATTTAGCCGAACATTAGTCCGTTAAATATGTCTAAAATCGTAAATTTGCGGTATGATTTCCAAAAAAGGGCTTGTAATCGGAATTATTGGCGCAGCTGTAATTACAGCCGGAATTTTATTGGCGAAATCAAACGTTTTTAAAGGTGGAAATAAAAATGATGTAGCGGTCGACAGTCTCGAAATGGCTGAACAACTCACACCTCAAATTGCGGATTTATCGCTCCAAATTAACGGCAATCCTCAAAATGCCGGATTATATTATGCCAGAGCCAACGAATATTTCAATTTTGGCAATTTAAAATTTGCGTTGGAAGATTATAAAAAAGCCTTTTTGTTAGACTCAACCAATGCCACTCTTGCCCTGGGTTTAAGCGATTGTTTATTTGAATTAAACAATGCTGATGGCGCCATCGGGATTTTGAAGGATTATTTAAAAACCGATCCGGATAATATCGACATTATGCTCAATTTGGCTATCGATTATTATTTATTACCTAAACCGCAATATCAAAAGGCCATTGAAGTATTAAATGATGTATTAAAAGTTGATGTGCAAAATAGTGAAGCGTATTTTTATAAAGGCATGATTTATAAAGAAACAACCGATACAACCAAAGCCATTTCAAATTTTCAGACTGCGGTTGAAGCAGACCCTGATTATTATGATGCTTACATGCAACTGGGCCTTTTATATGCTCAGCAGAATAATGATATTGCCATCAAATATTTCGACAATGCCATTGCCTTAAACGATGGCAGCAACGAAGCGCATTATGCAAAAGCCAAGTATTATCAGGATCGTGGCCGAATTTCAGAAGCTATTGGTTTTTATAAAAAGATGATAGTTGCCGACCCGCAAGATGCCAATGCCATCTATAACTTAGCTACAATTTATTTTGGCATTGATTCAATACAGCAGGCTTATCGGTTTTATGAACTGGCAATTAAACAGGCTCCGGCTAAGGCAATGGGCTATTATGGAAAAGGATTATGTGCTGAAGAATTAAAAAATAAGGAAGAAGCTATCTCATTATATAATCAGGCATTAAATTTAGACCCCGATTTGAAAGTTGCAGAAGAGCGATTATTAATATTAAATGAAAAATAAAAGATGATTAAGATTACATTTCCTGACGGGAATATTCGTGAGTATCAGGAGGGCGTAACTTCAATGGAAGTTGCCAAGTCAATTAGTGAAGGATTGGCCAGAAAAATTTTAAGCGCCGAAGTAAACGGCGAAGTGTGGGATCTGAGCAGACCAATAACAAGTGATGCAACGGTTAAATTATTGACGTGGGATGATCCGAAGGGTAAAAATACATTTTGGCATTCAAGCGCTCACCTTATGGCTGAGGCATTGGAAGCACTATATCCGGGCGTTAAATTGGGTATAGGCCCCGCTATTGACCACGGGTTTTATTATGATATCGATTTAGGCGGACGAGTTTTAACTGCAGAAGAGTTACCTAAAATTGAAAGCAAAATGAAAGAGTTGGCTAAAACCAATTCTGCCTATATCCGCAAAGAAGTTTCAAAAGCTGATGCCATTGAATATTTTACTCAAAAAGGGGATGAATATAAATTGGAGTTAATTAGCGACCTGGAAGATGGCAGTATCACCTTCTATTCGCAAGGCAACTTCGTGGATTTATGTCGTGGGCCTCATATTCCTGAAACCGGTGTCATTAAAGCGGTTAAGCTGTTGAATATTGCCGGCGCATATTGGAGAGGTGATGAAAAAAATAAAATGCTTACTCGTTTATACGGCATTACCTTCCCAAAACAAAGCGAGTTAGATGAGTATATGGTGATGTTGGAAGAAGCGAAAAAACGTGATCACCGCAAATTAGGCAAGGAATTAGAAATTTATACTACCGATGATGAAGTTGGTCAGGGTTTGATTTTATGGATGCCAAACGGCGCAGCTATTATCGAACAATTAGAAAAACTGGCTAAAAAGAAAGAAGAACAAGCAGGTTATGTGCGCGTAAAAACACCACATATTGCGAAAGAAGACCTCTATTTAACCAGTGGTCACTTACCATATTATGCTGATAGTATGTATCCGCCTATGGAAATGGAGGGGGTGAAATACTACCTCAAAGCCATGAACTGCCCTCACCATCACAAAATATTCAGTGCTGCACCGCGCAGTTACCGCGATTTACCATTGCGTTTTGCTGAATACGGGATGTGTTACCGTTATGAAGAAAGTGGCGCGTTATTTGGGTTAATGCGTGTAAGAGGATTAAATATGAATGATGCCCATATTTATTGCACCGAAGAACAGTTCGAAAATGAGTTTAAAGCGGTAAATGATATGTATCTGAATTATTTCAGAATTTTTGGCATTGCTAAATATGTAATGCGGTTTTCGACCCACGAGCCTAAAAAACTCGGGCAGAAATATCTGGACAATCCGGAATTATGGAAAAAAACCGAGGATATGGTGCGCAGAGTGATGGACAATGCGGGTATTCCTTACATTGAGGTACCTGATGAAGCGGCTTTTTACGGACCAAAAATTGATATTCAAATTTATTCCGCAATTGGTCGTGAGTTTACATTAGCCACCAATCAGGTGGATTTTGGACAACCATTACGTTTTGGCTTAACCTATACCGATCGCGATAATCAACCGAAAATGCCGCTGGTAATTCACCGTGCGCCTTTGGGAACACATGAGCGCTTCATCGGCTTTTTACTGGAACACTATGCCGGTAATTTCCCGGTTTGGCTGGCTCCGGTTCAGGTTGCCATATTGCCAATTAGCGATAAATACAACGAATATTGCCAGGAAGTAATAAATGTTTTAAAAAATAACGAAATTCGCACTTACTTCGATACTCGCAGTGAAAAAATCGGCCGCAAAATCAGAGATGCCGAGGTGAAAAAAATTCCATTAATGCTTATTGTTGGTGAGCAGGAGATGAATTCAAAAACCTTATCATTGCGTAAACATGGCGAAGGCGACAAAGGCAGTATAACTGCTGAGGAGCTGGCGAACATGATTAACGAAGAAATAAAAACCATTTTTCAATAAAATTTATACCGTTTGCAAAATCAAAGAAGACCTTACAATCCTAATTTTAGGAGAAACGACGAAAGAAGTCAGTACAAAATCGGAAGAGATATCCGCCATCCCAAAGTAAGGGTGGTTGGAGAAAATATAGAATCCGGCATTTTTACCATACAAGAAGCCATTAAAATGGCCGAAGACCTGGAAATGGAATTAGTGGAAATTTCCCCTAATGCCGATCCACCCGTTTGTCGTATCGTAGATTTTCAAAAATTCGTTTACGAAAAGAAGAAAAAAGAAAAAGAACTCAAGGCGAAAACCAAGAAGCAGGAGATGAAAGAAATTCGCTTCACGCCACATACGGATGAACACGATTTCGAATTTAAATCGAAACACGCCGAAAATTTCCTGAAAGAAGGCAATAAAGTTCGCGCTTATGTAATGTTTAAAGGCCGTGCCATCGCTTTTAAAGGCCAGGGTGAAGTACTTTTACTCAAATTTGCTCAACGCCTTGAAGAAGTTGGTGTTCCTGACCAACTCCCTAAAATGGAGGGAAAACGTATGTTTATCACGCTTATGCCCAAAACTTCAGGCACTAAAAAGCCTGTCTGAAATAAAATTCTCGTTCCGGACTATAAGTTTTAGTCCGGAACTTTGAACTTTCACATACTTCTCCTATCTTTGCGCTCCCGAAGTTTCGGGGAAACTAATAAAACAGAGCAATTATGCCGAAGATGAAGACCAACAGTAGCGCAAAAAAGCGCTTCAAGGTAACCGGTAGCGGTAAAGTAAAACGTAACAAAGCTTTTAAACGCCATATCCTCACTAAAAAGAGTAAAACGCGTAAAAACCGCTTAGGTCATGCAGGTATCGTAAGCCCTGCTGATTCAGATAACATTAAAAGATTATTAGCAATCTGATAAAATTGTAAATTATGCCAAGGTCAGTACCTAAAGTTGCCTCGAGGGCACGCAGAAAAAAAATGTTAAAACTTGCGAAAGGCTATTGGGGCCGTCGTAAGAACGTCTTAACCGTTGCAAAAAATGCCGTTGATAAAGCGCTTGGATATGCATACGTTGGTAGAAAAGACAAAAAATCTCAATATCGTCAAATTTGGATTGTGCGTATCAACGCTGCTGTTCGTCCTCATGGCATGAACTACAGTACTTTTATGCATAAACTGAAAGAAAAGAATATCGACATCAACCGTAAGGTTTTAGCGGATTTAGCTGCTAACAATCCTGCTGCTTTTGATGCAATTGTAGCTCAGGTAAAATAAATCCTGACCCAATTAATCTATTTTGTCCTCTGTCGAAAGACAGGGGATTTTTTTTTAGCTGTAAATGCTTACCACCAATTTGCGATTACCTCCCCTATTGCGAAACTCGCAAAGATAAATGCCCTGCCAGGTGCCCAATTGTAATTTGCCGTTAGTAATTGGGATAGTAACCGATGAACCCGCCATTACTGCTTTAATATGTGCAGGCATATCGTCATCGCCTTCCATGTCGTGTTTGTAATAGGACATTCCTTCAGGAACCAGTTTGTTAAATACGGTCTCGAAATCCATCAAAACAGTTGGGTCGGCATTTTCATTAATACAAATGCCTGCTGAAGTATGCAAAATAAAAACATGCATAATACCGGTTTGCGGTAATGCTCCGCAAGCACTATTGATATAGGTATCTATTAAGTGAAAACCTCTTTCAAAAGCAGGCAGTGTAATATTTACTTGTTTTACCATCTCCCTGCAAAATTATTACAACTTTAAGCCGTCTGTACCTGTTTATAGGATAATTTTGTGACCCATTATGGCAGAAAGAAGAAATAAATATGCTCCCGTTGAACCGGAAGATAAAAAACGCATTACCAAAGAAAGTCTGAAAGTTGCCGTAAAAATTTTACGCTTCCTCAAACCTTATAAAACACCCTTCATAATCGGCTCGGTATTTTTATTGTTATCCAGCCTCACTACCATGACCTTCCCTTATTTTATGGGGAAACTCATCGACTCTGCTAAAAATGCCAACCCCATGCCCTGGATGAATAATACTAATACCATGGCACTCATTTTAATCAGTATTTTATTGCTACAATCGGTGATGTCTTTTTTCAGAGTGTATTTATTTGCGACAGCATCGGAAAGGGCTATGGCAGATGTACGGATGTCGTTTTTTGATAAAATGCTCACGCTTGGTTTACCTTTTTACGAACAACGCAGAGTTGGAGAATTAACCAGTCGCTCCGCAAATGATGTAGACCAGTTACAGGATATGCTCAGTGCAACGTTACCGGAATTTATTCGTCAACTGGTGACTATCGTTTTCGGTATTTCATTTATATTTTTTATTTCAACTCCACTTACATTATTAATGATTTCCACTTTCCCGGTTTTGGTAATCATGGCTGTATTGTATGGAAAATTTATCCGCAAAATTTCGAAAGATCGGCAGGATGCATTAGCGAATTCAAATGTTGTTGTTGAAGAAACTTTACAAAATATCAATACCGTAAAATCATTCACCAACGAAAATTACGAATCAAAACGTTATCGTACATTTATGCAACGTGTGGTTGAAACTGGTGTAAAAGGTGCAGTAAACCGGGGCGGATTTACTACCTTTTTAATTTTAGGTTTATTCGGCGGATTTGTTTTAGTAATCTGGTATGGCACTACTTTATTAAAACAAGGTGCGATTTTAGAAGGTGAATTATTCAGCTTCGTTTTATATACCGGATTTATTGGTGGAGCCGTTGGTGGGTTAGGCGATTTATACGGACGTTTACAAAAAACGGTTGGTGCTTCAGAACGTATTTTTGATATTTTAGAAGAAGAAGGTGAATTTGATTTAACTAAAACACCGGAAACTAAAGTTAAACTCACCGGCGATATTCAATTAGAAAATATTAAATTTTCATACCCAACAAGAAAAGATATCACCGTATTAAATGGCATCAGTATTCATATTAATCATGGCGATAAAATAGCGTTGGCGGGATATAGTGGTTCAGGAAAATCAACCATTGCGCAATTAATTATGCAAATGTATACGCCTGACAGCGGTACCATTTATTTTGATGGCAAACCTGGAAATACTTTTGAAAGAAGACAACTCCGCTATAATATGGCAGTAGTGCCACAGGAAGTATTATTATTCGGCGGTACCATTAAAGAAAACATTGCTTATGGCAAACCTAACGCGACAAATGAAGAAATAATAGAGGCGGCAAAAAAAGCAAATGCATGGCAATTTATTGCGCAGTTTCCGGAACAACTCGAAACAGTTGTGGGTGAACGCGGCGTAAAATTATCGGGCGGTCAGCGACAACGAATTGCGATTGCCAGAGCAATTTTAAAAGACCCTGCCATTTTAATATTAGATGAAGCAACCAGTTCGCTCGACTCAGAAAGTGAAAAGCTGGTACAGGATGCGCTGGAAATATTAATGGAAAACCGCACAACAATCATTATCGCGCATCGTTTATCTACCATCAGAAATGTTGATACTATTTTTGTATTAAATAATGGTTCAATTGTTGAGACAGGAAATTTTGAAGCCTTGTCAAAAATAGAAAACGGTGTATTTAATAATTTATTGAAATTACAATTTAACGAAAACTAAAAACCCGATAACCAAACATAAAATCAAACCACTATGAACTTCCTTTATTTTATATTAATTGGTGCACTTGCCGGCTGGGCTGCAGGTAAATTAACAAAAGGTGAAAGCTTTGGATTATTAGGTAATATAATTGTTGGTATTGTAGGAGGCGTTTTAGGCGGCTGGATTTTTAATCAGCTCGGCATCATGAAAGAAAATTTATTCTACAGCCTCGCCGCTGCCGTAGTAGGCTCAGTTGTGTTTTTATTAGTGATTGGTTTGTTTAGACGTAAGTGATTAATGTGCTGATGTGATAAGGTGCTGATGTGCTAATTAATGTACCAATGTGGGAATGTGCCGATGTACCTATGTGTAAATGTACCTATGTGCCAATGCGAAGCATCAATCGTGGCGGGAATAGCCGGAAATTTTGACTGCGGTTTTCGTTTAGATCTACCGTTGGGGCTAATAAATATTAGCCCGCTAAACCGATTAATGTACCAATGTGTAAATGTACCGATGTACCAATTAAACAGCCGGAAAATGATGTGCTAATGTGTCCGCCGCGGCGGACGCATATTAATTGCTTTTTCCGCAGCAGCAGAAAAATTGAATTAAAAAAAATACAATTCGGAGCGGTGTAGCCGTCAACCCACGTGCTGACTTAATATAATTGCAAATAAACCAAGGATGCGCCAAGCATCCGCATTCGACAATTTCGAAAAACCACCGGTAATAGGTATAGCTGTTAACCCATCGATCAACCCCCATTAGCTAATCAGCTAATCAGCTAATTAAAAATCAATTTTATACTGCACCGTAAAATTCCTAGGCGGATCATATTTTGCCGGGCGAAGTGCATACATATTATTAAATGCATTTTTTACAATAAACTGCAAGCGCATGTCCGGTTTGATGTAATAACCAACACGGAAATCTGCAATCCAGTCACCATCAAAATGGCCTTCCCGATATTCGGTGATTCCGGGAATAAATGAGATATAGATGGCATCTAAATTCTCCATCAAACTAAAATAATTAATGTCAGCTCCGAACATCCATTTTTGAATGGCATATTCCACATCCATTTTTATCATGTGCCGAAAACGATATTTTAACACGGCACTTAAAAAAACAGAATCTGTAGATTTTGCAGTAAATCCGTCAATAAAATTTTGCATGAATGTTCCCACATCAAGATTGGATGAATCACCTGCTATGTCTGCAGGATAAATATAATTATATCCACCCAACCAATTTAATTTTCCGTTGCCTAATACTGCTTCACCTCCAAGTGTAAATTCCATTCCTCCTATTCTGGCTCTGCTGGTATTCAGCGATTTAAATCCCGCCCCTTCACCCGGATAAAAGTTGAAGGTAAATTCAGTCATGTCGTAATAATCGGTCACATAAAATGCGATATCTGCATATCCTTTTATGACATCACCATTAATTGCGCGTTTAATACCTAATTCGGCATTCCATCCATACTCAGCTACTAAATCAGGGTTAGGGAAAATGAATAAGGCACCTAATTTCGATTTAGCAAATTTTTCCACTAAACTCGGAAAACGGTATCCCTGACCAAACGATAAACGGATATTCGTTAATTGTCCGGCTTTATAATTTAAACCACCTTTGAATATGGGCACTGCAGATCCTGCGCTGGTATCTAACTGGTAAAATTCTTCCCTAACGCCTACGTTTAAAATTAATTTATCGAACAACGATTTGTCCGCCTGAAAATAAACACCAGCAGAAATGCCTGAATGGTCGCCTAATTCATAATCGCGGACATTAAAATAATAATCTTGAGTACCCGCTGTTATAACAATATCATGTTTAAATGAACGGTGAAACTGATAATCCAAGTTTACCAAATACGCATCACCATTTGTTGAATCTGAGTAGTCTACACTATTGTTATAAAAACGCATTTTAAAATGATGTTCATTTTTAAACCTGTCGTAATAATTTAACCATGGATCAACACTCATCCATTTAAATTGCCAATTTAACAAAGTAGTAGTGCTGGTATCTAAATATCCCTGAAATGGTTTGAAGCCTGCAGTATCCCAATCTTCCCATAAAAAAAATAATCCCTCTCTGTCGCTCATCACATTACCATTAACACCCCAGGTAATATTTTTATGTTGCTCAGGATGAAATCTTGTTTTCCAGTTTAATCTTGCCCTGTCAGAATATTGGCCTAATAAATGACTATTGTTTTGAGAAATATGTCCTCCCACAACCAAATCCATTTTTTCAAATTTCTGTTTATGGCTGAAATTAATTCCGGTATTGGTTGGTGCATTATCCCACCATGCAGCTTCTTTTATGGCAGGTTTATCGTAGATGCCGTGATATATAGTAATATTACTTTCAGGTTCCAGTTTCGGCCATGCAGTTCTTACTGCAATTACACCATTTAATGCACTGCTACCGTATAAAACAGACGATGCACCTTTTATTATTTCAATTTGTTCCACATTTTCCATTGGAACAAAATTCCATTTTGCATCACCGCGATCAGCTGCCAGCATTATCTGATCATCTACCACCAACATCACACGACTTCCTGCGCCATAAGTAAATCCGGTTCCTCCGCGAATATTAGCCTGTTCGTCCATCATATAAACGCCCGGGGCTTTGGTAATAGCATCTGATAAATTGGTAGAATTGGTATTGGAAATTAATCCTGATTTAATTACCTCTATACTTTGCGTTTCTTCGGATAATTTTTTGGCATATAAACTACCACTTACAACAACAACATCTAATGCTGCAAACTGAGCTGTTAAACTAATTGGTAATAATAATGCTGTGCCCTCATTAATTTGAATATTTCTGGTAACTTTCTGATATCCAATAAAAGAAAATGTAACAGTATGATTACCGGGAGATAATGCTAATTGGTAATTACCATCCAAATCAGATACAACACCTGTATTATTTTCGGACACAACAGTTACACCGGTAATGGGTTGTTTAGTTTGTGCATCAATAATTTTACCACCAACAGTTTGTGCTAAGGTAATTTGTGCGACACACAACAAACATAGTAAAAATAAAAGTTGTGTTAGTTGTTTCATTTGAATACTGCCTTTGTATAAAGGTAAAAAATTATGCTTTAGGACTTAGTTATTTCACCCCATATTCACTCAACCACCAACATAACATCCCCATTACTGAAGCGCCCATGTGTAATTCACGTTTATTTACTTTATCGAAAGTATCATTTTCTGTGTGATGTAAATCCATGTATCGCTGCGAGTCAGGTGATAAGCCAAATAATTTAGTGCCCGCTCCTTCCAATGGTCCAATATCCGTTCCACCATGTCCCACTTCGAATTTGTAGGCGCCATAAAATGACATCAATTCAACTAATTCATCAAATTTAGGATGTGATAAAAAGGTAGTATCGATATTAAATCCCCTTGGTGAAAATCCGCCTGCATCACTTTCTAATGCTGCAATATGTTTTTCTTTATTGGTCCCTTTAGCATAAGCACCATATGTTTTTCCACCCATGTTGCCATTTTCTTCATTCATATAAAATATACAACGAATGGTACGTTTTGGTTGTGCATTAATGGCTTTTAAAGTGCGCAACACTTCTAAACTTTGTGTACATCCGGCACCATCATCATGTGCACCTTCGCCGACATCCCAACTATCTAAATGTCCGCCAACCACAATTATTTCGTTGGGAAATTGTGTTCCGGTAATTTGTGCAATTACATTATAAGATTTTACTGAATCCAGCATTTCACAATTCATTACCATTTTAAACTTAAGTGCAGGATCTTTAATTAATGCGTCGTGTAAAAAATCAGCATCAACAGCACTTAATGCAGCGCAAGGTACTTTTTTAACACCATCGGCAAAACCGGTGCTACCTGTATGCGCAAAATCATCATGTGAAGAACCCACACTTCTGATAATTACAGCTTTTGCACCTAACTTACTTGCCTCACTCGCACCTCTCCAGCGATAAGGTCCGGCTTCTCCATAACCATCAAATGAATTCACAACATTTTGCGGAAAAATATGATTATAAAAAACTATTTTCCCTTTTATTTTTTCTGCACCCAATGCTTTTAATTCATCAAAATCTTTTACTTCAATAACTTGTTCAATAATACCTTCTTTCGGTGTTGCAATACTGCCACCTAAAGCAAGCATATTTACCTGACCGAAATTAATTATTTCACCATATTCTTTTGCGCCGCGCACCCAATGTGGAACCATTACTTCCTGCAACCACACCGAATCTAAATCATAACTTTGCATTAATTCATAACTCCATCTAACTGCCATATCGGCTTGTGGTGAACCCGCCAATCGATGTCCTATATTTTTGCATAAATCATGTAAATTATCATAAGCTTCACCATGCAACATGGTTTCGTCGAAAATTTTTGCAAATACTTGTTTGTCGGTTTGTTGTGCCTGAACCGTCAGTGAAAGCAAACTTAATCCTCCGGCAATAAAATGTTTAATCATTATATTAAATTTGAATTTTGCTCTAAAATAATGAACCTATTCAGTTCATTTAAGTTTTAAAGTAACAATCTTGTTAGCAACCTTAAAAACCGAATTACCAAAAACATCCAAATATGAAATATAAATTATTAGGCAAAAGCGGTTTACGCGTCTCCGAAATCTGCTTAGGCACTATGACATTCGGCGAAGAATGGGGCTGGGGAGCCAATTTTGAGGAAAGTAAAAAACAATTTTTTGGCTTTCTTGAAGCCGGGGGTAACTTTATTGATACCGCCAACAGATACACAGAAGGCACCAGTGAACGCTTTTTAGGCGATTTTATCACCGAAAGCGGTCGTCGTGAAGATTTAGTGCTGGCAACCAAATATGCCTTGGTTACGCACGACAGGGGGTTGAATTTAGCGGGCAATCACCGCAAAAACATGATACAAAGTGTTGAAGGCAGCCTGAAACGTCTCAAAACCGATTACATTGATGTGTTGTATTTACATGCATGGGATTTTACGACTTATAGTGAAGAAGTATTACGCGCACTAAACGATTTGATTCAGCAGGGGAAAATATTTTATATCGCCATTTCTGATACGCCGGCTTGGATTGTGTCGAGGGCAAATACCATTGCCGAGTTACGCGGTTGGAATGCTTTTATTGGTATGCAACTGGAATATTCGCTTCTGCAAAGAACCGGAGAACGCGATTTAATTCCTATGGCCAATGCTTTTGATATGGGCATCATTGCCTGGGCTCCAATTGCAGGTGGTGCCTTAACCGGAAAATATCTCCAGCAAACCGATGAAGCAAAACGTTTGCAGCCCAACAGCGCAAGATTAAATGAAAAAAGCCGCGCCATTGCTCAGGAAGTCGTTAATATTGCCGCAGAAACAGGCTTTTCAGCTGCTCAGGTTGCCATCAGATGGGTAATGCAACAGCATCAGCAGGTAATTCCTATTGTTGGAGCACGACATCTTGGACAATTAAACGACAGTCTGGGAGCTACTTCAATACAATTACAAACGGAACATTTACACCGACTTAATGAAATAAGTAAAATAGAATTGGGCTTCCCTCACGATTTTCTGAAAGGAGATGGCGTAAGAGATATTTTATTCGGCGGCAAATTAGGTGAACTGGAAATACATCACAGAGGTTATTAATAATTATGCTCGGAAATAGATTTTCACAATTTACAGAAAAACCACAGTCCACATTCGATACCCTTTTCGAATTGTTACAGGAGTTATTGGTTTACACCAGTGGTGATATGACCGAGGCTATGGATTGGTTAAATCAACTCGACAGGCAATATCAAATTACCACTCCGGAATATGGTATGGGTGATTTTATTCAGGAATTAAAAGACCGCGGATTTTTGAAGGATGATGAACAGGAAGGTGGAGTATTGCAAATAACTGCCAAAATGGAACAGTCAATCCGCAAAAGTTCACTCGATCAAATTTTTGGCAAGTTAAAAAAATCACAACAAGGCAGTCATAAAACTTCACATACCGGAACCGGCGATGAGAATTCAACTGATATGCGCAATTTTAGTTTTGGAGATGCGCATGAACAAATAGATTATAATGAGTCGCTCAAAAATGCATATATCAACCATGGCATTCATGAATTCCAAATGGCGGAAGATGATTTAGTGGTTGTAGAAAAAGCATTTAAATCGCAGACTTCAACGGTTTTGATGATTGACATTTCGCATTCCATGATTTTGTATGGTGAAGATAGAATTACACCGGCCAAAAAAGTAGCAATGGCATTAAGTGAATTAATTAAAACCAAATATCCGAAAGATACTTTAGATGTTATTGTATTTGGTAACGACGCATGGCAAATTGAAATTAAAGATATTCCTTATTTACAAGTTGGACCTTATCATACCAACACAGTTGCAGGATTAGAACTTGCGATGGATTTATTGCGGAGAAGAAAAAATCCGAATAAACAAATATTTATGATTACCGATGGCAAACCAACCTGCATTGTTCGCAATGGGAAATATTACAAAAACAGTTTTGGGTTAGACCGGATTATTGTAAATAAAACACTCAACCTTGCAGCACATTGCAGAAAGTTGGGTATAAAAATTACCACATTTATGATTGCTCAGGATAGTTATTTACAACAATTTGTAGAAGAGTTCACACAAACTAATCAGGGCAAAGCATTTTACACTTCATTAAAAGGATTAGGCGATTATATTTTTGAAGACTACGAACGCAACAGAAGACGTAACGTTCGATAACAAACAGGTTTATTAAAATTTCACATTACCATATTTATGCAATTAACAACAATAAAAACATTAGGCGAATTAAAAAAAGCCGGGTATACTTCATTATCAGTAAAAGAAGAATTACGCAAAAATCTCATTATAAAATTGCGTTCAGGAGCACCATTTTTTGAAGGCATTCATGGCTTCGAACATACGGTAATACCGGATTTGGAGCGCGCCATTTTATCGCGTCACAATTTAATTTTACTCGGATTGCGCGGTCAGGCTAAAACCAGAATTGCGCGTTTACTTACTACGTTGCTCGATGAATATATTCCGGTAGTAAGCGGCAGCGATTTAAACGATGACCCATTTCAACCCCTCTCCTTTTATGCTAAAAATTTAATCGCAGAAAAAGGTGATGATACACCAATCAGTTGGATGCACCGCGACGAGCGTTACACTGAAAAACTGGCAACACCTGATGTGAGTATTGCAGATTTAATTGGTGATGTTGACCCCATTAAAGCAGCGAATTTAAAATTAAATTATAACGACGAAAGAGTAATTCACTACGGATTAATTCCGAGGTCGCATCGCGGTATTTTTGTCATTAACGAGTTGCCCGATTTACAAGCAAGAATTCAGGTAGCATTGTTTAATATTTTACAGGAAGGAGATATTCAAATTCGCGGATTCAGAATTCGTTTACCTTTAGACATTCAATTTGTATTTACTGCAAACCCTGAAGATTATACCAACAGGGGTTCAATTGTTACACCGTTAAAGGACAGAATTGAAAGTCAGATATTAACGCATTATCCAAAAGACATTGCAACTTCAAAAATTATTACGCATCAGGAAGCAAATATTAATAGCACACAAAACAGCAGTGTGCAATTAAATGAAATAGCAAAAGATTTAATCGAACAAATTGCTTTTGAGGCGAGAAAAAGTGAATATGTAGACCAAAAAAGTGGTGTGAGTGCACGTATGACAATAACAGCATTAGAAAATTTAGTTTCGGGTGCTGAACGTCGCGCATTAAAAAGTAATGAAGCAAAAACGTTTGTGCGTGTAAGTGATTTTTGGAGTGTTATTCCATCAATTACCGGTAAAATTGAATTAGTGTATGAAGGTGAACAGGAAGGCCCATATATAGTTGCAGTTAATTTAATTGGAAAAGCTATTCGTTCGCAGTTTACCAATTATTTTCCGGCACCTGAAAAAGCAAAAAAACCAATTGGTAAAAAAGCCGAAACACAACAAGACCCAAAACGTAAAAATATTTATCAGGAAATAATTGACTGGTTTAATGAAGGGAATACTGTTGACCTGTTAAATGAAAGCAGCGCCATTGATTACCGTCGCAGTTTAGACCGTGTGCCAGGGTTAAAAAAGCTTGTGCAAAAATTACATCCCGGAGTTGCTGCTGATGAAATGTATTTTTTAATGGAATTCGTTTTACATGGATTATCTGAATATTCGTTATTGAGCAAACATTTATTGCATTCAGGTATGCAGTTCAGCGATTTATTTTCCAGCGTTTTTACCGATAATCCCTTGGCAGGTTTGGAGGAAGACGATGAGGATTTTACCATTTAACCTGAAACCTTTAGGGCCTTTTTACGTTAAACCTGTCCTAATAACGGAACAAAAATGTGTTAAAGCAGGTTAAATACGTTTATTAACACTTTTTTGATTTTGATATACTAAAAACAAATTTATATCTTTACCTTTAGGAAAACCGCCTATGCGTAAACTTTACACACTACTACTGGTCTCTGCGATATCGACCTGGTCTTTTGCCTCTTCAGAGGGGTTAGAAGGCTTATCCGGTGAGGATTGTGTTATGGTATCTACCGAAGGTACTGAAGGCAACGAGGACCTTTCGCTGAGTTTAAACAACGATGAAGGCACCGTTAGTATTTTCCCAAATCCGGTTAAAAGTTTTGCCACTATCAGCTTTACCTACGAAAATGTCGACAAAATCAGTATCCTGAACATTGTTGGCAGGGAAATTAAAACAGTATCACCTGAACCCGGTAAAAAGGAAGTGAAGGTAAGTTTAGTTGATTTACAACCGGGGGTTTACTTCCTGGCTGCCTATTCACAAGGTAACACATTGATTACCAAGAAGTTCTTAAAAGAAGAATAAGTAATATTTACGATATTTTTAAAGCAGCCAATGGCTGCTTTTTTTGTTTTTTGCCCCGCCTTAAGGCTTTTGTTTACTACCTTTGCACCGGATTTTAAATCATATAATATTATATCATGATCAAAAGAAATTTGAGCTATTACGCTGCAGCCATCCTATTTTTTGTGGTAACAGCATTACAGCCTGCAAAAGCAGCAAATCCTGACGAAGGAATGTGGTTAGCCAACATGGTTCGCCAACTAAATTTTGAATACCTAAAGCAATTAGGTTTAGAGCTTTCTGCTGAAGAAATCTATAATACCGAAAACGCTAGTTTAAAAGATGCAGTTGTTCAATTGTATCAGGGTGGAAGTGGTTTTTGTACTGGCGAATTAGTTTCTCCTAACGGATTAATGTTCACCAATCACCACTGCGGATACGAAGCAATTGTTTCTCAGTCTACAACCGAACACAATTATATTGATGACGGTTTTTGGGCTAGAAGTTATGCAGAAGAACTTCCAATTCCGGGATTAGCTATCCGCATTTTATATGATGCAAAAGATATTACCGATTCAATTGCTCCGAAAGTGGAAGGATTGGATATGGCACAACGCAGAGCAAAAGTTACCGAAATACAAAATAGAATAATTGCCCGTTATGCTGAACAAGGTTATGAAGCTGAAGTAAAATCAATGTATTATGGTAATCAATATTATGTTTACCTGTATCAGGTGTATAACGATGTTCGTTTAACAGGAGCTCCGCCTTCATCAGTTGGTAATTATGGTGGTGATACTGATAACTGGATGTGGCCACGTCATACCGGTGATTTTAGTATTTTCAGAATTTATGCTGATAAATCAAATAATCCTGCAGAATACAGCGCCGACAATGTGCCTTATAAACCAAAAAAATTCTTGAAAATTTCTTTGGACGGATATAAAGAAGGTGATTTTACCATGATTATGGGTTTCCCTGGTTCAACTGAAAGATACCTGACTAGTTTTGGTATGGCTGAAGTGGTAAACGAAAGTAATCCTGCTCAGGTAGATGTATTTAAAGCCGTTACCGATGTAATGAAAAGCGAAAGCGATAAAGATGAAGCTGTTCGTATTCAATTAGCTGCTGATTATGCGCAATTGATGAATGGTTTAAAATTATACAAAACACAGGTTGATGGTATGCGCAGAATGGATGCTGTTGGCATTAAAGAAGCGCAGGAAAAAGAATTCATGAAATGGGCTAAAACTCAAGGCAAAAGCACTGAGGAGAAATACCAGACCATGTTTAATAATTTCGAAAATGCCTATAAAAACTTAAGCACCGTTAATACAGAATTTTATTATAAAATTTATTCAGTGGTATTATTACCTACTGGTAGTTTTGCATTAGATTTCAGTGAAGTTGAATCATTATTTGGTGATGAGGCTTTACAAGGTGCTGAACGTACT
The DNA here is from genome assembly GCA_035439505.1 of Chitinophagales bacterium. Lineage (GTDB taxonomy): Bacteria > Bacteroidota > Bacteroidia > Chitinophagales > BACL12 > UBA7236. The sequence goes on along the minus strand of DAORKJ010000029.1, from coordinate 8,106 downwards.
GCTGTAATTGATGGCATAAAAGAATCAGCAGATGGCATGTGGGAAAGTTATAATTATGAAACTGAGGTGAAGAAAATGGTGGCTTTATTAAATTTAATGCACACCAAATTACCTGAAGCAAAACAACCACAGGTTATTAAAGATATATTAGCTAAAACAAAAGGTGCAAGTGCTGAAGAAAAATTTGTTACCTGGAGTAAAAATGCATTTGCAAAATCTGTATTTACCAGCAAAGCAAAACTTGATGCATATTTAGCTAATCCAAGCGAAAAGAAACTCACTAAAGATCCTTTATATAACTATTACATTTCATTATATACTGATGCTCAAACAGCAGGTTCTGTATTTAGAGCTGCCAATACTGAAATAAGCAAGTTGCAACGTGAATATACTGCAGCATTAATGCAAAAAGATCCGAAGAAAAATTTCTATCCGGATGCTAACTCAACATTGCGTTTAACTTATGGAACTGTTCAGGATTATGAAGCACGTGATGCTGTTCATTACCACTGGCAAACTACCATTGATGGTGTAATGGAAAAACGCGATAATACCGATGATGAATTTAAGGTTCCGGAAAAATTATATGACTTATATAAAGCAAGAGACTACGGTCGTTATGCGGATAAATCAGGTACTGTTCCGGTTTGTTTTATTTCTAACCTCGACATTACCGGTGGTAACAGCGGAAGCCCTATTATGAATGGCAAAGGCGAACTAATTGGTTTAGCTTTTGACGGCAACTATGAAGGTACTCCGGGCGACTACATTGTTGACCCTGATTTAAACCGCACCATTTCTGTAGATATCCGTTATGTGTTATTTATTATTGATAAATACGCTGGTGCAAGCAATTTGATTAACGAATTGAAAATTGCCAAATAATTTATTTAGATAAAATTTTAAGCCGGCCATTGTGCCGGCTTTTTTTATAGTATTTTTTTTATATTTGACTAAAATTACCCTATGCGTATCATCACCCTGATTACTCTATGTTGCCTTATTACAAGCGGATTAAAGGCACAAATTCAATGCGATAATGATTCAGTTGGTTTAGTGCCACTGGTAGATTTAAAAGCGGGTTTTTACCTTGGTGCTTACCAGGGTGGCTTATATCCTTCTGGTAAAAATTTTCCTCCCGCAGGGCATATTAAAAAAGGTTTAAAAATTGCCAAAACAATAAAACCGCTCGACACATTAGGTAATGTAAATTATGAAACCGGTAAAATTGTATTAGCAGGCTTTGGTGGCTCAACAACCGGTGAACCTTGGAATCATTTAATTGAAATTACCAACTTTGACGCAACTGTAAATCCATGTTTGAAATTATTAAATGCTACCAATTCAGGAGAAGGAATGGAAAGTATGAATGTTGACCATCCTGATTATTGGGATTATATTGAAGATACCAGAATTAGACCAAAAGGATTAACACCTGCTCAGGTACAAGTTGCCTGGTTATTTAATGGCTCACGTGCAGATACCATTTTTGATATGCCTGCATATCGCGATAGCATAGAAAAAAAAGTACAACTTGCACTTGCAGCAATGCTGATTGAATATCCCAATTTAAAATTAGTGTATGTAGGAAGTCCTTATTATGCAGGATACGCCGACCCGACTTATGAAATGTATACCAGTATTCACGAACCGGGTTCTTACCGTTGTGGATTTGGATTTAAAGCTGCTGTAGAAAAACAAATTATGGGTGATCCTATGTATAAATATACTGCGCCAGGTAAAGTAGTGCCGTTTATGTTATGGGGGCCTTACTTGTGGACCGATGGTGATCAGCCACGCACATATGATAGTTTATTTTGGGATTGTGAAGATGACTTCAGAGTTGATGGCGGAGGCTTTCATTTAAATGGTGAAGGAAAAGATAAACTCGCATTAATTATCGATAATTTTTTCAAAACAGATACACTTGCTGAAATATGGTATAACGACGGACCTAAATGGGCAAGTTGTGGTGATGGTCGTTTAGCGGATGGTAGTATTATTAGTCCGACCACAATTGATAACGATGAATATCAATTATATCCAACTATTAATAATGGCATTTTCACACTCGAATTACCATCAAGCAATTCATTGATACAAATTACCATTACAGATAATTTAGGCCGAATTATTTACACTCAAAATGTTATAGAAACAGAAATACAAAATTTACAACTTACCAATATTCCAAGTGGCTTGTACTTTTGTAATATTTATTATGATAACATTCATTTAGTGAAAGAATTTATAGTCAATAAATAACTTTTTAGCACTAGCCTTACATTATTATTTTATTGGGTGGGGAACCATATTTTTTAACCACCTGATAATTAGGTTTTATTAATTTGGCAGCAGGAACCATGTCGTATGCTTTTCCGAACCATTATTTAAAATTGGTGTTAAACAAGCTAAGCACTACCTTTGTGGTGCATATAACAATTAAAATTCGAAGAAAAAATGAAACGTAACGCTACTGCCGTATGGAACGGCTCAGGTAAAGAAGGCTCAGGTCATCTTTCTACACAATCAGGAGTATTAAACCAAAACCAATATTCATGGAGCACTCGTTTTGCTGATGGTATAGGTACCAACCCTGAAGAACTTGTTGCCGCTGCGCATGCAGGTTGTTTTAGTATGAAACTCAGTTTTGTATTAGGCACTAAAGACCTTACACCGGAAGCTATAAATACCACTTGTACAATCACTTTGGACAACGGTGCTATTACCAATGCACATTTAGAAGTAACAGCTAAAGTACCTGGTGCAACTGCTGAAAGTTTTGCTGAAGCTGCTGAAGAGGCTAAATTAAATTGCCCTATTTCTAAGTTGCTGAACACTGAAATTACGATGACCGCGTCACTCCTGGCATAATTTTTATACTATTGATATTATTCAATAATCCCAAACCCAATTTATGCGAATAACAATTTTAGGAGCCGGTAATATTGGCTTAGCTGCAGGAACAAAATGGAAAGCAAAAGGTCACGATATTACCTTCGGCGTGCGTGACCCTCAAAGTCAAAAAGCATGGAACGCAATTAATATCGGCGCAAAAGTTACCACATTTCAGGAATCAATGACCGATGCGGAAGTTGTGTTAGTAGCTATTCCTTTTGGCGTTGCCGATGAAGTATTAAAAAGTATTGATGTTGAATGGGATGGTAAAATTATTATAGATGCTACCAATCCTATTTCTGCAAGTACCGAACCTTTTGAATCAGCCGCCGAAGCAATTAGTGCATGGACGGGAAGTGCTGATGTGGTTAAAGCATTTAATACAACCGGTGTAGGCAATATGACTAATCCTGAATACAACGGCAAAGCAATTGAAACATTTATTTGCGGAGATGAAGTTGCATCTAAACAAACTGTTTCAACACTTGCTCAGGATTTAGGTTTTCGTGTTGTTGATGTTGGCGGATTAGAAAATGCAGTAATGCTTGAGAACTTAGCAAAATTATGGGTTACAATGGCCTATAAACTTGGTAAAGGGCCTAATTTCGCGTTTACATTGGTAGAACGTTGATAGCAATAACTTATTAATAAAAAAAGCGCTGTAGTTGAATTAATTACAGCGCTTTTTATTTGTACGAAAATTTTATTTATATGCTTTTCTCCAGATAAATAATCCGAAAAACAATGCAACAAACCATAAAATAACTTCTATTAAAATCGGATTACTGTTATAACCAAATAAGCCTTTGAAAAAAGAACCAATTAAACCTTTATCATTTAGCAAGTGAATATAATCACCGGATTCTTTATCCTCAACATACCAAAATGATTCCGGTTTTTCCTCCGCTGATTTAGGTTTAAAAATGTTGTAAACATATTCTTCTTCCTCAGCATGCACTTCAGGCGCCGCAGCCGCATCCGTCAGCGTAGTTTCAACCACAGCTGCTGCTTCAGCATGTTCGCGTTCTTCTATATATTCATGAATTTCGTGTGTACCATAAGCAACCATACCTGCAGCAAAAAATACCAGCAACAATGATGTATATTTAAAGAAAGGACGTAATTGAATTTTTTTACCTTGAATTACGATGATATAACCAATTAATACAGCAATCAAAATCCCAATAAAAAATCCACCATAAGAAAAATTATTATCGATGCTTGTACTGGCTACTAAAAATAATGCCGTCTCAAATCCTTCCCTGACAATGGCAAAAAATACCAGGAAAAATATGCCCCACATGCCATTTTTCGCAGCAGCATCTTTAGTTTGATTTGTAATAACCTCTCGATTGGATAGTGTTTTACTCATCCAGAATATCACATAAAATAATAATGCAGCAGTGATATACATGAACACACCTTCTAATAATTCCTGAGTGCCTTTAGGTGCATTTTCAAGCACATTGTAAAGTAATACCCCCAAAATACCTGAAGCAATTATTGCGGCTATTACACTCGTCCAAAGCGATTTCTTTAGGTGATGCAGGTTGTTTTTATCTAAAACCGCATATATAATACCTACAATTAACGCCGCTTCCAGACTTTCACGGAAGGTGATAATAAATTCATTCATATGGCTGTTGACTTTATTTATTTAGAACAATTCTAAACAGGTGCAAACATACTGCACTAATTTTGTTGGAAAAAGCGTTAAAGTCTGTTCCATCCAATATACCCTAAATTAGGTATGAGCAAAAGAAGTTGTCAGGATATAGGGAGGTATGGTTTAGATGTAGTTATTTTGTGCAAACTTTAAACTTTTCAGGTGAATAACAAATATTTATTGCCGGTTGCTTTTGCAGCCGTATTAGCGTTTGGGGTGATTATAGGGGTTAAAATATCCCCTTTTACGGCCGGCAGACCATCTTATGCCAGTCAGAACTCCTCCAACCAGCGCATCAACGATATCCTCAATTTTATCAGTCAGCGATACGTAGACTCCCTTAATGTGGATTCGTTAATGGATACCTTCCTCTCTAACTACCTCAACGACCCGGAAACGATAGATGAGTTATTTAAACAATTGGACCCTCACTCCTCTTATATTCACAAGGAGGACTTAGTAGGGTTTAATGAAGAACTCGACGGCAATTTCGATGGTATAGGGATTGAATTTAATATTGTAGATGATACCATTTTAGTGGTTGCTGCATTAAGTGGTGGCCCATCAGCTAAATTGGGTATTCAGGCAGGTGATAAAATTATTAAAATTGATGACAGTTTGGTTGCCGGGCAAAAAATTATCAGTGAAAAAGTGATTAAAAAATTGCGCGGAAAAAAAGGCACAGAAGTTAAAGTAGATATAAAACGTCAGGGTGAAAAAAATCTTATTCCGTTTACCATAGTACGCGATGTAATTCCGATTACCAGTATTGATGCGGCATATATGGTCGACGATAAAATCGGCTATATTAAAGTAAATAAATTTTCAGATAAAACACCAATCGAATTTGATGATGCCTTAATGAATTTGAAAAATTCGGGCATGAAACAATTAATATTGGATTTAAGAGGAAACCCGGGCGGATATTTAACCGGAGCAGTTGCCCTCGCTGATGAATTTTTAGCTGGCACACCGTTGATTGTATATACCGAAGGCAGAGCAGTTGGCAGAAGTGATTACAATGCAGGAAAAAACGGATTATTTGAAAGTGGCAATTTAGTGGTATTAATTAATGAATATTCTGCTTCCGCAAGTGAAATATTAGCAGGTGCATTACAAGATAATAAACGCGCCAAAATTGTTGGTAGAAGAAGTTTCGGAAAAGGGCTTGTACAGCAGGTTTACGACCTCAACGACAGTTCAGCCATTCGCTTAACTATTGCTCGTTATTACACACCTTCAGGCAAGAGTATTCAACGTGCTTACGATGATGGTGTTGATGCTTATTATGATCAATATATGAGCATCATTATGAATGGTGGAGAATTACCTGATAGTTTAAAAGGTAATAAAAATATTGATTGGGGAATTCACCCTGATGTGTTTGTGCCAATTGATACATCTCCAATTAATCAAACATTAAATTATTTGCTTAACCGCTCATATGTTCAGCAGTTTTCCTATTCTACGTATTCAGCAAATCCAAAATCATTTGCTGCCTATACTGACATGCGCAACTTTGCATCAACCTATGTAGTTACAGATGCCATGTTTAATAAATTCAAACAATTTGTAATTGCGCACGACCCTGATAAAGGAGTGAGTGAAAGTGAAATAATTGCTGCGCGACCAAAAATTGAAATTGCCATTAAAGCCTATTTATCGCGTCAACAATGGGGTGATAATGGTTATTATTTAAATATGAATAAGTTAGATGATACGTTTAACAAAGCCATTGAACAAGTCAAATAATTATTGATAAAATTACAAGCATAAAAAAACCCCGAAATTCGGGGTTTTTTAGTTTTAGGTCTTTTATTATTTTGTAGTAGCACCTTCTACAGCAGCATCATCAACATCAGTTCCGAATAATTCGTCATCTGAATCCTGATTAAGCACTTCATCAACTTTGGCAGCATTGTCAATAGCTTCAGAAGCACCGTTTTCTACCTGAGTAGTAAGTGTATCGGTTGTGGTTGTTTCTCCTTCACCGGCTTTGTTTGATTTACAAGCAACAAAACCCATGATTACAAGGGCGATAGCTAAATAAGATACTTTTTTCATTTTGTTCTGATTTTGTTTAGTGGTATGATGCAAAATTATAAAAAATAATAACGCTTATTTCTTTCTGAAGAAAATGTTTACCGGAGTTCCTGTCAGCGAAAAATGTTCTCTTAGCTGATTTTCCAGGTAATTTCGGTAAGGTTCGCGTATATCGTTTGGAAAATTGGTGAAAAATACAAAAGTAGGCACCTGAGCCGGCATTTGAGTTACATACTTGATTTTGATATAGTTACCTCTCACTGCCGGTGGATGGTAATTTTCTAAAGCCAATTGCATTACCTCATTCAATTTAGAGGTAGAAATTTTTAGATGTTTATTCTCATACACCTGTAAAGCCATTTCCATAGCCTTAAAAATGCGTGTTTTTTCTATTGCGGAGATGAAAATGATGGGCACATCACGGAAAGGCGCAATTTTTTCGCGGATGGTTTCTTCGTATCTAAGGAGGGTATTGGTTTCTTTCTCCACCATATCCCATTTATTTACCAGAATTACCAGCCCCTTTTTCTTCTTTTCAATCATTTGAAGAATGGCCATGTCCTGACTTTCAATCCCTGTATTGGCATCAATTAGCAATAAACAAACGTCGCTTTCATCAACAGCTTTAATTGCCCTGATAACGGTATAAAATTCAATATCTTCTTTAACTGATGCTTTTTTCCGGATACCGGCAGTATCAATTAAGATGAATTCCTTTTCAAATAATTTGTAATGGGTATGGATGGCATCACGTGTTGTACCGGCAATATCGGTAACCAAGGTGCGTTCCTGACCTGTAAGTGCGTTTAGTAAGGTAGATTTTCCAACGTTTGGCTGCCCAACAATGGCGAAACGTGGTAAACTTTGCTGAGAAGCCAATAAACTGGCGTCCTCTTCGTGAATTTCAGCAGTAATGGCATCTAACAATTCGCCGGAACCACTTCCTGTAATGGAAGAAACAAAAAAGATATTTTCGAACCCTGCTGCATAAAACTCTGTAGCAGTTAACTGCCTGGTAGCATTATCTACTTTATTTACCACCACAAATACCGTTTTATCGGTTTTGCGCAACATTCTAATTACATCGTCGTCAAAATCAGTAATACCCGTAGTTACATCCATCATAAAAATGAGCAATGAAGCTTCATCAATGGCGATTTGCACCTGGCGGCGGATTTCGCGCTCAAAAACATCGGAGCTATGTGCCACAAACCCACCGGTATCGATAATATCGAATTGTTTTCCGTTCCAATCTACAATACCATAATGGCGATCGCGTGTAACCCCACTCATGTCGTCGACAATAGCCTGGCGTTCACCAGTCAGTCTGTTGAACAGTGTCGATTTCCCAACGTTGGGTCTTCCAATAATGGCTACAGTAAAACTCATATTCAATTAAATTAAAAAGGCCGGAAATTTCCAGCCTTTCGTTGTAGCGGGGACAGGACTCGAACCTGTGGCCTTCGGGTTATGAGCCCGACGAGCTACCAACTGCTCCA
>DAORKJ010000028.1:21757-39531 GCA_035439505.1 Chitinophagales bacterium | reverse complement strand
CAAGTTTTGCTGAATATGTATTTATGTAATCCCAAAAAACTTGCCGAATCAATTGGCACATCATCTAAAATACCATCGCTGTAATCAATTGTATCAAAAGGATTAAATGGAATTTCCGGTTCAATACGCGTAATTTCCCTTTGACATGATACAATTATCATTGCCAGCACCGAGGCTATTGGAATAAGAATTTTCAAATGCTTCATATTATACAAAAGCTTGTTCTAAAACATTACCTGGAAGATAACCTGAAGGAATACTATCCTTAAATCCTAAAATATGGGCAATAGTTGGAACAATATCAATTGTTTCACCAATTGGGTCTTCTTCACTTCCTACCACTAAATTTTGTTTAACAACAGATGGTGGTCCAACAATTAAACTAAATACCGACCTTGAATTATCATCACCGGTATGGTCGTAAGCAAATAATCCATTCGCATCCGGTATGGCATTGGCAACTTGATTTCTGCCGTGTTCAGGAACACAAATCATTATGGTATCGTTAGCCAATACCGGGTCGCTTTGAATTTTTTGCCATAACCAACCCACACCATAATCAGCGCGATGTAAATAAGAAATATATTCACTGAAATTGGTGTGACAAATATCCAGGTTAGTCGTATTAATTACCATTAATTCAGGATGGAATTGTTGTAATACCTTCCATGAAATCGCCACATTAGATAAGTCGCCTGAAAGTTGATCAAATCCAACGCCGGGAGGTAAAGGCCATTCGATTGGAATTTCTCCTTTAATTACTTTTAATACAAAATCCTGAATAGCCTGTTTATCATCTTCAGTATTATTAATTCCAGGAATATCGGTTACACTGCGATTAAAATTGCTGTTCAAAAATGATTTAATAGAATTTAATCTCGCCAACTCTTCAGGATGCATCGTATTTAAAGTAGAAAAATAATCTATTCCTAGTCCTCCAAATGTTGTTTGGGGACTTAAATAATTAGCACCATATTGAGAACCATACAGTTTGTCCAGACTATAATTTAAATTTACATAAGGGCCTAAATCAATCGACATCCACCACGCATTTAATGCAGTTTTTTGCGGGTCGTTGTGTTTGCGATAATATTCAAATAAAGTTGGTGTTGCAGGATTTGCATATAAATTCAAACTATCAGGTGTATAATTACCTGTTATTACTGCAGTGTGGCCATTAAAATGTCCTGTTGGGCCACTTGCATATTTCATATGTTTAAACAAAGTACCTTTTGTAACCAATGGTGATGGTGTTACCGGGTCCCAAATATCATACACTAAATTAGATGCAGGTGAAGCACCGTTTAACATGTTGCGCATAATATTTCCGGTAGGCCCTGCTCCCTGATTGATGAGGTATTGTTGTTCAACAGATTCCTGATTACGAATACCGCCGCCAAAAACAACCAGTACCACATGATTGGCTAATCGCGCGCCGGAACTCCGAAATAATGTACCGGCAGGTAATATATAAGGTGCACTTATCATGCCCGCTGTAGTGAGCAATGAGTTTTTAATAAATTTTCTTCTGTTCATGCAATCCGGTTTGAAGGGTAATTAATAAAACATGTATTCGTTACTTAATAAAAACGAGCGGTAAACATCCACCACATCAATATCATCATCTGCTTCAATAATATTTACTAATCCGTATTTTTCATATTCAGTTGGTAATCTCAAATAAAAACGCAAATAACACTCTTTCACAAAAGCATCCACATCGTTTCGCATTTCATAATTTTTGGGAATATTTGCTAACACAACAGGATCTTTCAACATAGCATTGAGTATCATCTCATTTACCAATGTTTTATCTCCAATAGATAATCGGTATATCACCAGATTATCCAGTAAATTAGAAGGTATACTGGAATAATAAAGATTACTATATAAGCTGGAAATATATTGCAGCGGCGTTTTCAGCCTGTCCTTCTCCGAATTATTTTGATACACGGGAACAGTGTCTACCTGATAAATAATATTGTCGTAGATAACTTCTTCTACAATATTTTTTTTACAAGCAACAAATGTTGTTGTGAAACTCATAATTACAAAACCTGTAATTATGGTCCTGCTGATGAATTTAAAATCCGGCATATTCTTCAGAAATTAAAATGTCTACTTTTACATTGTTGAAATTATCCTCTTCCTGCATTTGTAAACTATACTCATTCATCTCCACACTCTCGGGTAAACGGGCTAAAAATGTTTGATACACCTCTATCACCTGCCCCTGATAAAACTCGAGTGAATTCACAAAAATTTCGATGAAATCACCTTTGCTGCTGCCATCCTGTAAAAACAAATGACCACTGCCTCCATCACACATATTTACACCTTGCAATTTTTCGTCATCAGTAGGATAACGGTGTAATAAATTCGTAAAACAGGATACCACAAAATTTTCGCTACCCATATTTACCTGGTCGTAGAAATAATTGTCGATATATCTCCTATAATATTCCTTAATACCAATAACACCACTATATAAATCAACATGCGCTGTAGATAATAACAACAACCTGTTGTTTTCATAAGTATAATAATATGCTTCCGTTTCCATGCCGGTAGCATTCAACAAATCAATAATATATACCCAGTAATCGATTTGCGATTTTAGGCTAAAGCTATCGAGGTTTACCAGTAATTTTTGGCTGGTTAACAAATTAAAATTCTTGTAATAATCCCAATTGTTTAACAATTCCTCAACAATAACCTTACGTGCAGACTCTGCATAATTATTTTCTTTCAGATAACTAACATGGTCACTGATTTCATCTTCAGTTGCGGCCCTGCCATATAAGTCGATATATAAATTGTTGATGTAATTGTTCAACGTAATTTCGGCCACCCCATCAATTGGAGGAGCAACATTGCCGTCAATAATTAAATCCTCGTGAACAACACTATCCCTTGAACAAGAGTAGCTCAGTAATGGAAGTAGTAAAACTAACAGATACTTTGTTTGGCGCATGCTCTATAATTAATATTAGCAATGTGTAACTAACAGTGTGTGGGTTGCAGGAGCTAGACCAAATATACAAAAAAACGTTAAAAAGGGAATTTAAGTATGTAGAAGCAAAAAATCTGCCAAAAATAAAAAAACGGCTCACCTGGAGCCGTTCTCTTTTCATACTTGTGCTGTTTCTTGAACCGAAACACAGCAAAAGCATCGTGGTATATTTTATATATTACCGTTAATATGCTTTTGATTTTTTACTAACGATAACTTGTTTTGTTTTATTTGATAAGTCAAAAGTAGATTGTTTCTGTACGTTGTACAAGTGCTGTATTCAACAACTTTGTACACAGCGTACAATTTTGTACTCAATGGTTTAAAAGTGCATTGCAGCAAGGGTTACAGCGAACTGTTTTAATAAAATTCAACAAACTTGTACACAGTAGTACACAGCATCACTTTTTAAAGCCGGAAATCTGTGCGTCAATACTCAATTTTCCGGGACCGATTATCATGATGGTAATAAACACAAGCATCATTTCAAATGGATAAGCATTAAAATCGTTGGGGGAATTACCGGCCATAAATGCAATAAACATCGTAAATGCTAACATGAATGCAGATAAACGTGTAAACAATCCCAATATGATAAATACGGCTCCGAAAAATTCGGAAAAGGCAGCCATAAAACCCCAAAATGCCGGTGCAAAATCAATATGGATTACCTGCATTTCAGCACCTAATTTTCCCCAGCGGGAAGGGTCGGCAATTTTTTTAAATCCGTGATTATAAATAAAAGATGCACCTAATGCTATTCGTAAAAACAACATGCCTATATTAAAATAGGTAGCATTTGCATTAAAGAGCCATTTTTTCATTTTTCAGTTTAATCTTTTATAAAATGATAAGTAATACCAAATCCAAAAGTATTAGCTAACGAAATACCAAATGAATTTGTTGTGTAATCATAACTGCCGTCTTCTCTTTCTAAGGTATAGGTCGAATATCCAATCGAACCAAAATATACTTCGAGCGCGAGTTTGGGATTTAACATGATGGAAGCTCCAGGACCAAATCCAATACTGAAAGTAGCAATATCATCTACTTGATTTGCTTCTTTGCCATTGCCTTGGTCATCGTATTCGTAAAAATGGTCATCATACTTACCAAAACCTTTTCGCACGCCCAAGCCTGTCCAAAGTTTAACATGGTCACCATTCCAATAATAATATCGGGTAATTGCTTCAACAGATATTGAGGTGCTTACATCGGTAAGTTCAATTGGTGCATAATTGTTGGTTGCTGCGTTTCTTCCATAACTGAGCCCAAGTCCAACACATAAATTATCCATCACAAAATAACCACCGAAGGCAGATGCATTAAAATTCACTGAGGAGGTAATAAGTGTGTCGGTAAGTGTGATGCCTTCACTGGATGAAGTAGAAAAATAAACAGCACCACCTGTTAACCAGTCGCCTTTACTGGTTTGCGCATAACCCCTTGACACACAAATTGTCAAAATCAAAGCAGCTAACAATTTTTGCATAATAACAATTAAGCTACAAATATATTACTATACAAGCTTAAATTGTTTACTGGCTCCCCTATTCACAAAATTGTCTACTATTAATAACGGATATTACTATTCCACAATTAAGGTATCATAAGCAGCACCATAAGCGCACCATATTCCAAGTCCGCCAATAATATTGGTTTGAGCAATAGTTGCTGAAGAAAACGGTCCATCTGTACCACTGTCAAATTCCAGTGTGCGCCAAAAATCGTAAGTAGGAAAATCGATACTGCACCATTTTAAAATAATGGTATCACCTTTCCAAAAATATCCGTAGGTATCCTGATTAAATTCCTCTGAAGGATTAAACCCTCTGTCTACCGTAAATTTAAACGATTGACCGTTAATTAAATTATCATCAAATACACTCGAATAACCGGAATAAAATGGTTCGCTGTTTTGTCGTGTAAAATAGCGATAAAAATTACCCTGTGGGTCAGGTTCTGAGAGTGCAATGTATAATCTAACTAAAGTATCATTTTCAGGATTGCCATGTGGTTCCCAATAAATTGAATCAGGCGGAACTGGCGGAAACATGGTTGTTGAAGAAGTAAGCACCTGATCCTCGTAATTAATATTTAAAGTATATGTTTTACCAACTTCACCAACAAATTCTGGGAAACCTGTAAAAATATCAGGCACCGTATACAAACATACATTTACGGCAAAACCACCTGCAGTATCTAAGTCAACACCTAAAAATTCAGCAACTAACGGCAATAATTCTTCCGGTAAATCATTTAAACAATATTCAACAAGTTCAACCGTATTTACTCCATCGCTCACAGTTACCTGTGCATCGTGAACATAAAAATTATCTAATTCATTAAAATTCACTTCTCCGTAAAAAGGAACAGTAGACGTTAATGAAATAATGGGAGGTAATCCAGGTTCAATGGTTCCTTCTACAACAATTTTTTGTTCCGGTGCCGGAATGTCCAGCGTGATATCTGTTGTGCACGAACCCAACATTAATGAGATAGTTGCAGCGGTTATCAACGAAAAATATATATTTGATTGTTTCATTTTATGTTTCTTATTTGGACAATTAAAATTTAAAGTTCCAGGTTACACTCGGAATAATTGGGAAAATAGACACCTGTTTAGCCTGAACATCTACTGCTCCGTATGCAAAATCGCCTTCCCAAGTGGTATAAATAAAATATGGATTTTTTCGGGAATACACATTGTATATGGAAAAATTCCAGCTGCTCTCATATTTTTTTCCGGGTTTATTTTTTAGCGTAGCGGAAACATCACAACGGTGATAGGCCGGCATTCTGTATCCATTTCTTGGACCGTAATCTGTTTGCAACTGCCCTCCTATTACATAAAAACTTTCAACAATAGTGGTAGCCTGACCGGTAGCATAAACAAATGTTGAGGATAAATCCCAACGCTCACTTAATTGATACACTGCAACTACTTCTAAATCGTGAATGCGGTCATATTTTGTCGGAAACCAAGCCGTTCCTGTAGATAAATTATCAAATTGTCTTTCTGTTTTGGATAATGTATATCCAATCCATCCATTAAATTTTCCTTTGGCTTTTTTAATAAAAAATTCTGCGCCGTAACTTCTTCCTCTTCCGAAAACAAAATTATCTTCAATATCACTGCCTAATTCGGGTACATAACCATCGGCATATTCAATTTGATTTTTTAAGTCTTTGTAATAAATCTCTACACTTGTTTCATATTTATTATCGAAAAAGTTTCTGAAATATCCAATTGAATATTGTACGCCAATTTGAGGTTTTACCTTTGCCGAACTTGGTATCCATAAATCGGTAGGCAAAGTTGAAGTGGAACTACTCACTAAGTGAATAAATTGATTGGTGAAGGTAATACCGGCTTTTATTGAACTTTGTGGGTCAACAATAAAACGCGCATTAAACCTGGGTTCCAAGGCCGTATAATCCGCAATTTTTTCACCATTTTCATAACTCACCGTATCCACAATAGTGCTATTATCATCACCATAAATAATATCATTGTAGGGTCCAACCTGAGCGAAATAACTTCCTCTTACCCCAACATTTATTTTCAAGCGTTTAGAGACATCAAATTCATCCTGAATATAAATACCAGCTTCATGAGCTAGTTTATTACTTAATGTGTCCGTACCAAATTCTACGTCATCAAAATTACCTTCTGCAGAATACGGAGTAAATGTATGGAAGATATAATTCGCACCAAACTTAATCGCGTGATTAGCGCCGGGATAATAATCAAAATCCACTTTGCCATTCCAATCCTTAACGCCTGAAAATAAATTAAAATTAAAATCCTGAAATTCGCTTTTTACCGAAAAATCAAAACTGTTGTAAATAGCACTCACATTCATAAACAGCTGATCACTGAATAAATGGTTCCAGCGCGCGGTAGCAGTTGCATTACCCCAAGGCACACTAATATTCAGTGTATTATCGGGAGCTACATAATTAAATACATCCTGACCAAAATAACCACTTAAAAATATCCTGTTTTTATCGTCGAATTTATAATTAACTTTGGTATTTAAATCATAAAAATAATAACCATTGCCTTCAAACTCTGTTCCTTTTAAAAATGGTGTAACAATGGCATCAATATAAGTTCTTCTTCCTGAAACTATAAAACTCGATTTATCTTTTACAATTGGCCCCTGAATGGTTAAGCGAGATGCAATTAACCCAATACCGCCTTCTGCATGATATTGCTGATTATTGCCTTCTTTCATTTGCACATCCACCACGCTGCTTAATCTGCCTCCGTATTGAGCCGGCATTCCACCTTTAATAAGTGTTACATTTTTAATAGCATCAGAATTAAACACACTAAAAAATCCAAATAAGTGGCCGGTGTTATATACAACAGCTTCATCCAATAAAATCAGGTTTTGGTCGGGGCCGCCACCTCTCACATAAAAACCGGTATTACCTTCACCTGCGCCGCCAACACCCGGTAATAACTGAATGGTTTTTAAAATATCAACCTCACCAAATAATACGGGAATTGTTTTTATTTGCTCAATATTTAATTCTACAGTTCCCATGTCGGTACTTTGAATATTGGCATCATTCCGCTCCTCTTTAATAACAACTTCTTCCAGAATTTCCCCCTGTTTTAAAGAGACATTGATACGTTGGTCGCTGTTTAAATCTATTGTTTTAACCTGGTCTTCATAGCCGATATAAGAAAATGTAACATCATAAATGCCTGCTGGCAGGGTCATAGAAAAGAACCCATAAACATTGGTTGCAGTGCCAATAACCTGGTCGGTTTTGACATAAACATTGGCGCCAATCAGATCCTCACCCGATGAACCATCTTTGATATACCCGCTTAAGGTGTATTTGGATTGTGCAAAAACAAGGATGGAACACGTCAACATCCAGAACAAGAGTAGCGCCTTTTTCATTTATTGTGATAATAACAATGCAAAGTAAAAATGAGTTTACCGTACAACGAAATATTTTCGATGAACGGGATATAAACTTCTATGAACGGAACAATGTTCCGAACCATGTATATAACGCCATGACCCACTAATTGTTACAATTATTTTTTCTTTAATTGTAAAAACGCGTTGTATGCAGTTTTAAGTGCATCTTTTAAAGTAGATTGTTTAACCTTAGTCAAGTTGATGGTAGTCCAGCCTTGTAAGCCCCATTTATTGGGCACCGGGTAGATGATAGTGGGGTCAAATGCACAAAAAACAGACTGATCCACTAACGTAAATTTAATATTGATAGAAAGGCCATCCGGAGCTAATGAAACAAAAATCCGATTGTTCGCTTTGAAAGCAGCACGGTCGAAATGCGGCACTTCCACGACATCCGGCAGTTTAAAAATGAGTGTTCTGAAAACTTCTGGAGTAATCATACCAAACTGATAAATTTAGGTTCCAGTAACGAATATACTGCGGAATCTAAAAACTTGCCTTCAAAATAATAGTCTTCTTTATAATATGCCTCACGAATAAACCCGTTTTTTTCGAGAATACCGATTGATGCAACATTATCCGGATTAACAATAGCCTCAATCGAGTGCAAATGCAATTGTTGAAAACCAAACCGGATAATAGTTTGTAAAGCTTCAAACATGATTCCTTTACCATGAAATTCGGGTAACAACAAATACCCAATCTCTGCTCGATAATGCTCTTTGCGAAATTTCCAATACCCAATCGTGCCAATCATCGTTAAATCATCTGCCAGACAAATTGCCCATGTAATGCCTTCATTGTAAGTAAGTGCATCCATCGTTTTTTCAATGAGCTCTACTGCATCAGCTATCGATTTTGCAAGCGGCTTGTCAATATATTGCATCACCGTTTCGTTAGAACGTAATGCATATAAAGCTGCGGCATCTTTAATAGTAATTTGCCTCAGCACTAAACGCTGTGTTGTTAAAATCGGAAAAGGATTAAAATTGAGATCTAGCATATGCCCTCATTCAGCAAATATCAATCACACTCAATTACTGAATAGGCTACAAAGGTAATTTATCTGACAATCATTTTTTGTGTTTCCTGATAAACATCACCGGCTAAATAAACAGTATACATACCACTTGCCAGTGCATTTAATCCGTTAATATATACGGGAGCAAGTTTGCCATCCCATAACGTAACCGTAGTTTCATAAACACGTTTACCGGTTATATCATAAATATAAAGTGATGCTTCACCGGTCTCCTGCCCATTTATAAAAATGGTTACTTCATCACTTGCAGGATTAGGTAAAATAGAAATAATATTTTCTGTTGAAATATCAATCCCTTTTAATTCCATATATGCTTTCGCAAAATTAGGAATACCGTAACCCATCGAATTATCCGGATTATCAGCTTGTGATGCAGTGGATTGAATGATATCCATGACTTCCATGTTAGATAATTCAGGAAATGCGGACATAAAACTGGCACAAGCTCCGGCAATTAACGGAGATGAATAAGAAGTGCCATTGCCATAAGCAACAGTGCCATTTGAAGTAACAACACCTGTTCCTGCTCCCTGTCCCACCACATTAGGTTTTATTCTACCATCAAAAGTAGGTCCATGTGAACTAAAACTGGCAAAATTGCCATTTAAATCGACTGCGCCAATTGTAAATACACTATCACCGTCGGCAGGTGCGCCTATATAAAACCAACTGCCATCGCCTTCATTGCCTGCACTATTACAAACCAAAATACCCACTGCTGCTGCTCTGTCCGCTGCTTGCGTTATAACGGTGGTATTGCCATCCATATCCGCATAAGTATGGTCTTCGATAATGGTATCAAAAGTGGTATAACCTAAAGAAGAATTAATAATATCAGCACCAATAAAATCAGCATACTCTGCAGCCTGTAACCAATAATCTTCCTCAATAGCTCTTTCTGATTCTACTACTTCTGTGCGAAATAAATAATATTGTGCATCAGGTGCACTGCCTATATATTTGCCTGGTTTATCTACAGCCATTATACTCAACACATTGCTGCCATGTGTCGAACTAAAAAACACATTTTCATTATTATCCGGAAAATTGCGTGTTTCAATTATCTGATTTTTATTATACAAAGAAGTAAATCCTTCACCGACATTTACCCCATCGAAACCACCATCTAAAACTGCAATTTTTACACCTTGTCCTCTGTAACCCAGATTATGCAAAAAATCAATATCAATCATATGATTTTGATTGTATGCACCACCGTAATCAGACTCAATATAATTGGTTGTGCGCAACATCATATTATCGTCAATTGGAATACCTGAATCATCGATAATGGCATATCGTTTTACGTTCGTAGTGTTTTTTACAAATGGTAGTGCTTGTATTGCAATTAATTGTTCGGCATTACTTTCAACGCTTACCGCATTTAACCATCTGCTTTCCACAATTACATTTGCACCTAAATTTTTTATTGTTGATACATATTCAGTATTAACAGGAATATCATAATAATTAATAGCAATTCCCATTTTTTCTCTACGCTGCACAGCACTTTCCGATAAATACGCAAATGGCTGATCGACAGAATATTGTGTGTTATTTTTATCCGTAAAATACACCCAATATTTTTGTGTAGCCGATTGGCCAAACACCATAGTGGTGAAAACAAAACTGAATATGCCTAAAAGTAATTTTTTCATGTTATTTTCCCCCTATACTATTCAACAAAAACGACTGTACTTTGTTTAAACCCATCGCCTGTTAGTGAAAATAAATACATACCCTGACTGAAATTTTTGCGTGTATCAATGGTGAATGTATTTGCTATTGATTTTGAGAGATATATTTTTTCCTGATAAATTAATTGTCCTGCTAAATCATAAAATTGTATAGTTGCCGGTGCATTTTCGTTAGTGGTAATAAACACAGAAAAGAAATCACCTGCAGGGTTTGGTAAAATATCAAAAATGGCAGTTGTTGTATCAACTACCACAGTATCTTCAGTGGTCGTATCTGTTTCAGATAATAATATTTCATATGCCAATCCGAAATTTGGAATTCCATAACCCATCGAATCGTTTGGTGTTAAATACAAATGTGCACTGCGTTCAACAGCACTCATAATTTCCATATTAGTTTTTTCCGGAAATGCGCCCCATAAACTGGCACAGGCACCGGCTATTAAAGGAGAAGAAAAACTGGTTCCTGCTAAAAATCCGATATATCCACCCGGGTCTAAAACAGCAGAACCCAAAGCTAATGCAACAACGTTCGGTTTAAGTCGCCCATCGAAAGTTGGTCCGTAACCACTAAAACCTACATGAATGCCATTGGTATCAACACCACCAATTGTAAACACCGAATCGCCATCTCCGGGCATTGATATATAATGCCATGTATTAGCACCTTCGTTACCTGCACTGTTGCATACTAAAATACCTTTTTGTGCTGCCATGTCACCGGCTTTGGTAACTACTGCAGTATTGCCGTCTAAATCTTCATAAGTATGATTCTCAAGCGAGTCATCAAATGTGGTATAACCTAGGGATGAATTAATAATATCGGCACCAACACTATCTGCTTTTTCTGAAGCGGCTAACCAATAATCTTCTTCCACTACATATTCACTGTCTGCAACTTCTGTTCTGAATAAATAAAAATCCGCATTCGGAGCTGAACCTGAAAATGCATCTGCAACATCACCACCAATTACACTCATTACCCATGAACCATGATAGCCTGAATAAATATTAAACACTTCATTATTATGATCAGGGAAATTTCTGAAACCTAAAATTTGTCCTTTATCCCAAAAACTCTGAAACAAAGTAGCCGTATCAACACCAAAAAAACCGGCGTCTAATACTGCAATTACCATATCATTCCCGGTATAACCCAAATCAAGAATAGTATCAAGATTAATTTGTTCAATTTGATTAGATGCCAATCCAAACATACCGGTAACATCGCTTGTTCCTGCAGTACGGTAAAACACCTGGTCATTATAGGGAATTATAGCTTCATCGGCACGGCGATATTTTTTTACTTTTTGAATATTCGCTACTTCATCCCACATCACCACTTGTTCCATTTGTGATTCTGTTAGATAAACACTCACCGCATTTAGCCATTTTGAAATTACAACCGGAGTTGCACCTATTTGATTTAATTTATCGATATTTTTTGTTGAAACCGGTAAATCAGAAAATTCAATGCCGATACCTATTTTATTTCTGCGTTCTATTGCTCTTTGGGATAAATAATTTTCAGGATGTGCTTTTTGCAGATTTACATCATCCTTATCATGAAAATACACCCAATATTTTTGTGCAGTTGAGGAAGTAGTTGAAATTGTTTCACTAAATTCAGGAGACAAGGCTATTTGAGCAAATGAAGTTTGAATAAACAAACTAACAATGAGGAGGAGTAAACAATTTCTAAACATATTAATATTTTCATTTAATTAAAATCTAGTATGCGCATTTTTACACTGTATCCGCATTGCACTCGTTGTTCCCACGGACAGGTTGGACAAGTTAAATCCTGTGTGTAATAATGATAAAAATCCTGTTGAATCAGCCCCACATTTTCCGCATAAATTTCTTCTGCATAATCATACCAAATCAGGTTGGAATCACCTTGCTGTATTACTTTCAGTGTATTATCAAAATTAAATAAATCGATATCATAGGTTGTGTGAACATTTGCATAATTATATTCCCAATCCTCATAAAAAGTTAGCTCGTTACATTCTTCTGCAACCGGTAAATCGTCCAATCCACCCAAATAAACATTTCCGCTCCAGGTTGTACCGGTAGTTACAGGTTCAACTAATTTTATAAACCGTAAATTATTTTCATTTTTCACTAAGTGACCATTATCAAACATCACACTCCACACATTCGCAATTATCCATTCATCTGCAGCAGTTTGTCTGCGATATCGTTCAATGGTATAATTTAAATTATTGGTTAAATCGTAAAAAGTATCTACAATAATTTCTTTAACCTGCCATGAGCTGGTGTCGTTTGGAATAGTCTCATGGTAATTAATTGAATCTACATTATATACGCGAAACTTTCCTATTTCAAGCGGGAAGTATTGTAATGGAGTAGTTAAAGTTTCAGGTGGTTCAGTTTCATCACAGGCAAAAAATACCATACTTGTAATGGCAACAAGCAAAAAGTATTTACTGATATTTTGAAGCAAGTGATTGCTAACCATATTTGTTATTATTAACGGATATATGAACTCAGAATATGCCCACCTCCTATTACATCGTTGCCTTCATAAAATACAGCACTTTGTCCGGGTGTGATGGCACTCACATTTTCTTTAAATTCAACCCGCATCAAATCATTTCCTTCCAAAGATAACATACTTTCTGAGCCTGTGTTTTTGTATCGGATTTTTGTTACACTACTGTGACCGGCATTAACACTTTCATATTTTTGCATATTGAGATGATGCACAAACATGCCATTGCGCAGTAAGGTATCTTCTTTACCCAACACTACAACATTTTCAGCCGGTTTAATTTCCGTTACGAAATAAGGTTCTCCCAAGGCAATACCCAGGCCTTTGCGCTGCCCTATGGTATAAAAAGGATATCCTTTATGCGTGCCTAATATATTTCCTGCTTCATCTACAAATAACCCCCCGTCAACACGTTCTTCTAATCCTTCCACTTTACGTTTCAAAAAGCCGCGGTAATCGTTATCCGGGACAAAACAAATTTCATAACTCTCGGCCTTGTTAGCTAAATCAAAATAACCCATTTGTTTAGCCATTTCGCGAATTTCCGTTTTGCGGATATGACCTACCGGAAATTTAGTGCGCGCCAAACATGCCTGACTAAGACCCCAAAGCACATAACTCTGGTCCTTGTGTTCATCTAAACCTTTTGAGATATAATACCTGCTGTTGTCAGTGTTTTGATTGATTTGTGCATAGTGACCTGTAGCAATAAACTCACAATCCATTTGGTCTGCGCGTTTTAATAGTGCCTCCCATTTGATATGTGTATTACACAACACACATGGATTTGGTGTCCTTCCGGCTAAATATTCATCCACAAAATTGTCGATAACATAGTCGCCAAATTCTTCTCTGATATCGATTATAAAATGATGAAACTGCTTTTCTACTGCAATTGTGCGGGCATCGTTAATAGAGTCGAGACTACAACAACCGGTCTCCTTTTTACTGCCGCCGCTGGATGCATAATCCCAGGTTTTCATGGTAATACCCACCACTTCGTAACCCTGTTCGTGCAATAATATTGCAGTAACAGTGCTATCGATTCCGCCACTCATGGCCACTAATATTTTTCCGTGTTTAGACATATTTGCTCCACAAAGTTACAATATTGAAGTGCAGAAAGTTCAATTATACCATGCGTTACGCAATGCATTTCGTTGTAAAATGTTAAAATAACCTAAGTAGAGAGCTAGTTTACAGCTTCGAAACAATGTTTTTAACTATTGCCTGGCCTTCGTAAACCATACCGGAGTAAATCTGCACCAGATTGGCTCCCCTGTTGAATTTTTCGTGGACATCCATGTGGTTCATGATACCACCAACACCAATTATCGGCATGTCGTTACCCAACTCACGACGCAGGTACCACAATACTTCATTGGAGATTTTGGCGACAGGTTTTCCACTCAAACCGCCTGCACCAATAGCTGCAACCTTTTCGGCTTCTGTAGTAAGCATAGAGCGATCAAGTGTAGTGTTGGTAGCAATAATACCACTGAGGCCGGTTTCCTTCGCAATCGACACAATATCAAGTAGTTGCGACGTAGTTAGGTCGGGTGCAATCTTTAAAAGCAAGGGTTTTGGCGCAGATTTTGTGCGATTTATTTCCTGGAGCTTATTGATGATATGCGTCAGCGGTTCTTTTTCCTGCAATTCCCTTAACCCCGGTGTGTTGGGTGATGAAACATTTATCACAAAATAGTCTACCCAATCGAATAGTTTTTCGAAACAAATCACATAGTCTTTCCAGGCATCTTCATTGGCTGTAACCTTGTTTTTACCGATGTTTCCGCCAATTATCACCTGATATTTTTTTCGTGCAGCAATAACCGATGGTTTTTGTAAGTTTTGCACCATAACATCTACCCCATCGTTGTTAAAACCCATTCTGTTAATCAGTGCCTCGTCTTTTGGCAAACGAAATAATCTCGGTTTGTCGTTACCAGGTTGCGCTAAGGGCGTTACTGTTCCTACTTCTATATGACCAAATCCTAATCGCGCCATAAGCGGTATATAAGCTGCATTTTTATCAAAGCCTGCTGCTAATCCGATGGGGTTTTTAAACGTCAATCCAAAAACTTTACGCTCCAGATTAGGATACTGCTTAAGGTATTTTTTATCATGGAAATAACCGTAGCCGGGAATTTTTAATGCAATACTGAATAAAGTAAGTGCCAGATGATGTGCTTTTTCCGGCTGAAATTTAAAAAACAAGGGTTTGAGCAGTGACTTATACATTGTTCGCAAAGTTAGGCTGTTGCGGTGAAGAAAAGTAAAAATTCGAGTGAATTGAAGTTGTTTCTGAATTAAAAGGTGTTGTTAAGCGTTCCTGAAGAATAATGTCAAACTTTTACACGAATTAGCAATTATTAGGTTACATAAAACCCTAATTTTTACTCAACTTTGCATTTCAATTTTTGTTTTAAACAACAGCATGGCTCAAATATCTATTAATATAAAAGAAGGAACAATCAGTAAACCTGATATTATTGTCGGTATAGACCTTGGTACAACCAATAGTTTAGTGGCAATTATAAATAAAGCAGGTATGCCTGAGGCATTGTGTGATGCCGATAAAACTGCTATAGTTCCATCCATTGTACATTTCGGAAAAGATGGTGCAATTACTGTAGGCAATAGTGCACGTCAGCATTTGATTGATGATACTGCCAATACTATTTATTCCGTAAAAAGATTAATGGGTAAATCATACAACGATATTGCAGCGTTTCAACAACATTTAGGCTATAAAATTATTGATGATAACAGTGAAAGTCTGGTGAAAATTAAAGTTGGCGAAAAGTTTTATTCACCAATAGAATTATCAGCATTTATTTTGCGTGAACTAAAATTGCGTGCAGAAAATGTGTTGCAACAACAAATTTCAAAAGCTGTTATAACCGTTCCCGCTTATTTTAATGATGCTCAACGACAAGCTACACGCGATGCAGGTAAACTTGCCGGACTGGATGTATTGCGTATTATAAATGAACCTACTGCAGCGAGTTTGGCATACGGACTGGGCAATGTAAAAAATGCACAAACAATTGCTGTTTACGATTTGGGTGGAGGCACTTTTGATATTTCTATTTTACAACTCACACCATCTGAAAATGATGGCGGATATTTTGAAGTTTTAGCTACTAATGGTAATACTTTTTTAGGGGGAGATGATTTCGATCGCTTAATTGTTGAACATTGGTTACAAACTAATAATATTGCCGTTGATTCGGTAGATAAACAATTAATGCAAACACTGCGATTAAAAGCGGAAACTGCCAAAAAACATTTATCTGCTAACGATAATTTTGAAGATAAAATTAATGATATCGTTTGCCACTTATCCGTAAACGAATTTGAAACACTGATTAAACCACTTGTCAACGAAACAATAGTTTGTTGCAAAAATGCATTGCGTGATGCGGGATTAAAAATCGGTGATATAGATACTATAGTGATGGTTGGCGGAAGTACCAGAACACCATTTGTAAAAAAATCAATTACCGAGTTTTTTAATAAACCGGTTAACGATAGTTTAAATCCTGATGAAGTGGTTGCTTTAGGCGCCGCAATTCAGGCTGATATTTTAGCAGGCAACCAAAAAAATATGTTATTGCTTGACATCACACCATTGAGTTTGGGTATTGAAACTATGGGTGGGTTAATGGATGTGATTATTCCACGCAATACCAAAATTCCAACAGGTGCAGGAAGACAATATACAACAAGTGTTGACGGGCAGAGTAAATTATTGATTGCAGTTTATCAGGGTGAGCGCGATTTAGTTAGTCATAATAGAAAACTCGCTGAATTTACATTATCGAACATTCCCGGCATGCCTGCAGGTTTGCCTAAAATTGAAATTGTTTTTCAATTAAATGCGGATGGTATTTTGCAGGTTAAAGCGAAAGAATTACGCAGTGGCGTGGAACAATCTATTGAAGTTAAACCGCAATACGGATTAACGGAAGAAGAAATGGGTGGCATGTTATTAGAGTCGATTAAAAATGCGAAGTCCGATATGGAACAAAGGGCAATTATTGAAGCGCGTGTTGAGGCTCAAAATATGTTAGATACCTGTGAGCGGTTTATTGTTAAAAATGCAACGCACTTAAGTGCAACTGAAATTTCAGGAACACGTGAATTAATGGTCGCTTTACAAAATACTTTAAATTCAAGCGATAAAAATGTTATTCAACAACATATTGAAGCATTAAATGAATTTACCAGGCCTTTTGCTGAGCGTTTAATGGATATGGCAATTAGTATGGCCATGAAAGGTAAAACATTGTAATGGGTTTGTTTGTTTGATTAGTAACGTAATAAGAATTTCTCCAACTTATTTACTGATTTGTCTTACTAAAGAGCTGTAGGTCTAACCAGTATGTCGCCCTGACGGGCTCGTGTAACCAGTGTGTCGCCCTGCCGGGCTAGTGGTATTGTAATGCAACTTGCTGGTTTGGATCTTACCGGTATGTCGCCCTGACGGGCTGGGTGTCATGTTATTCATCTTGGTGGTTTGGATGTTACCGGTATGTCGCCCTGACGGGCTGGT